>JAQNCT010000068.1 GCA_029077825.1 Acidocella sp.
TTTTGCGTTTTACCGAAAAGCCGTTGTCGGCTTCGGTGATTATGACACCGGCATCGCGCAGCGCGTGGATGACGGCGCCAAGGTCGTCGGCGCGGGCGTTTTCCAGGAAGATTTCACCGCCGGTGATGGCGGCGGCGCAGGCATAGGTGCCGGTTTCGATGCGGTCGGGCAAAATAGCATGGTGGGCGCCGTGCAGGGCAGAGACACCCTCGATGGTGAGAGTATCAGAGCCGATGCCGTCGATTTTGGCACCCATAGCAATCAGGCATGTCACCAGATCGGAGATTTCCGGCTCGCGGGCAGCATTTTTGAGGGTGGTGGTGCCATGCGCGAGGGCAGCGGCCATCGCTAAATTTTCGGTGGCGCCGACGGAGACGAAGGGGAACACGATATTGGCCCCGTGCAGCCCCTTGGGCGCGGTGGCATTGATGTAGCCAGCCTCAAGCGTGATGAGCGCGCCCATGGCTTCCAGGCCCTTTAGGTGCAAATCCACCGGCCGGGTGCCGATGTTGCAGCCGCCGGGGAGCGAGACGCGGGCGTTACCGACTCGCGCCAGCAACGGCCCGAGCACCAGGATGGAAGCGCGCATTTTTGATACGATATCATAAGGGGCTTGGGTGTTGGTGATGTGACCGCCCAGTGAGAGCGAGCGGCCATCAGCCCCCGTGGGTTCCACCGCGATGCCGTGCTGGGCGAGCAGTTCAGCCATGGTCTGCAAATCCGCCAGTTTGGCTACATTTGAAAGCACCAGGCGCTCATCAGTCAGCAGACCGCAGGTCATCAAAGGGAGGGCGGCGTTTTTAGCGCCGGAAATGCGAATGGTGCCCGAAAGGGGCGTGCCACCAATAATACGAATACGGTCCATAATTTTACATTCTTGGTAGAGAGACGCCGCGCTGCCTCATGTATTTGCCGGCTTTGTCCGCGTAGGAAACCTCACAGGCAGAGGCGCCTTGCAGAAACAGGAACTGGCAGATGCCCTCACCAGCATAAATCTTGGCAGGCAAAGGGGTGGTGTTGGAAATCTCGATTGTGACCTGGCCTTCCCATTCAGGCTCCAAAGGCGTGACATTCACGATGATGCCGCAGCGCGCATAGGTGGATTTGCCGAGACAAATTACCAGAATATCACGCGGAATGCGGAAATATTCGATGGTGTGGGTGAGGGCAAAGCTGTTGGGCGGGATGATGCAGACCGGGCCGGTACGGTCCACGAAGCTGCTCGGGTTAAAGGATTTTGGGTCCACGACGGCGGAGTCGACGTTGGTGAAAATTTTGAACTGGTCGGCGCAGCGGGCGTCGTAGCCATAGGAGGACAGCCCGTAGGAGATCACGCCGTCGCGCTTCTGGGTCTCCACAAAGGGTTCGATCATGCCAGCCTCGGTGGCCTGTTGGCGGATCCAGTGGTCAGGCATTACCGGCACGTTTTTGATCCTTCTGGTTTGGCGGCTTCACGGGCACGGGTTTGGGCTTTGCGCTTGAGCAGGTTGAGGCGCAGGGCCTCAGCCTCCTGGACGGCGCGGCGGGTTGCCCTTGCGGCAGCGGCTATTTCAGCCTTTGAAGATGTGGCGTTGTCACGGGGCGGCATGGGCTTGTTCAAACCGCCTGAGGGGGCTGCCGTCAAGGGCAGTTGCCTGATTGGCAACACGGCGATATACGGCGGGCTCGCGCGGCGCTGTCATAGCTCAGGGGTAGAGCACTTCATTGGTAATGAAGAGGTCCAGGGTTCAATTCCCTGTGACAGCACCAGTTTTCAGGTTTCGGCTTGAAAGCGGGGGCAGTATCGGTTACGTCATCCCTCGGCGCCCAGGTAGCTCAGTTGGTAGAGCATGCGATTGAAAATTGCAGTGTCACTGGTTCGATTCCAGTCCTGGGCACCATTTCCCCGACAAAATTCCACTCAAAACATAGAATTTTCGGATTTTTAAGGTGGGAATTCGATTCTACACAGTTATTACTCTGGTGTTTATGCGAGGCGCACGTTAGTTATTTGCAGACGCGCTGATTCGTTTCAGGGAGGCTCGTCGGCGTCATATCATAGAATTCAGTGCGCGGGCGGCACTCCGTGGCTGAGCGAACAGGAAAGAGGCTAGTTCATGTCGAAAGCTTTTATTGCAACCGTTATTCAGAATTCTACTGAAATTACCGGCGTTGCCGCTAACCGCGCGGCTGCTGATCTGATCGAGGCGATCGTTAAAGATTTGAAAAAGAACGGCAAGTTTACTCTGCCGAGCTTTGGCACCTTTACCGTGCGTAAAACCAAGGCCCGCAAGGGTGTGAACCCGCGCACGGGTGAAGAGATTAAAGTGAAGGCCGGTAAAACCGTGCGCTTTAAGGCTTCGCCGAGCTTGAAAAAAATTGTCTAGCCTGTCCTTTCAGGCTTGAATGAAAAGCAGTCCGGTTGGGCTGCTTTTTTATGGAGGATGCGCTGATGCAAACGAGTGTGTTCGCATGGGATGAGGTAGAGCCTTACGGCGATGCAAAACTCGACCGCAGAATGATTGCCGGTAAAGCCGGTGATTTGAAACGGGTTTGTCTGAAGGCGGGATATCTGGCGGCGGAGCATTCGCATGATTTCGAGCAGTTTTTCATGGTCCTGGAGGGTACGGGGATTTTGACAACTGCCGAGGGTGAGGTGCCGTTAAAACCTGGTGTGGTGGTGCATTTTGCGCCCCACGCCTGGCACAGTGCGGTGTTTCATACCGATACAGTGCTGGTGGAAGTTAATTTCAAAACGGTTAGCTAACGTGAATAAGTGTGGTGGTGGGGGAGGTTCCCGCTTTCGCGGGAATGACAAGAAAAAATGCGGGAATGACAAGAAAAAATGCGGGGGTGACGGTGTGGCGGATTGGGGTTAAACGTCCAGGTCTTGGACTGTGCCTGCATTTTCCTGGATGAATTGGAATCGTAATTCTGGGCGTTTACCCATCAGGCTTTCTACCATTTCAGATGTTGCGGCGCGGTCTTCGGGGGCGGCGACAATGCGCAGCAAGGTGCGTTTGGCCGGGTCCATGGTGGTGTCTTTCAACACGGCGGGCGGCATTTCGCCAAGACCCTTGAAGCGGCTGACTTCAACCTTGCTGCCGGGTTTGAAATTTTTGATGAGTTTTTCGCGCGCGGCATCGTCCATCGCATAGATGCTTTTGGCACCCTGGGTGAGGCGGTACAGTGGCGGCTGGGCCAGATAGATGTGGCCGTGGCGGATGAGTTCTGGCAGTTCACGATAGAAAAATGTCATGAGCAGGCTGGCAATATGCGCACCGTCAACATCGGCGTCGGTCATGATGATGACGCGTTCGTAACGTAACCCGGCGCGGTTGAAACTGTTGCCGACCCCGCAGCCCAGCGCCTCGATCAGGTCTTTCAGTTCTTGATTTTGTCTAAGTTTGTCTGCTGAGGCTGACGCCACATTGAGGATTTTGCCGCGCAGGGGCAGGATCGCCTGGGTATTGCGGTTGCGGGCCTGCTTGGCTGAGCCGCCGGCGGAGTCACCTTCCACCAGGAATAATTCGGTGCCCGTGGCATTTTCAATGGCGCAGTCTGCCAGTTTGCCCGGTAGGCGCAGGCGGCGGGTGGCGGATTTGCGTGGGGTATCTTTGGCTTCCTTGCGGCGAATGCGGTCTTCGGCGCGATCGATGACGAAGGCGAGGAGGTTATCGGCACCGCTTGGGTCGCCTGCCAGGAAATGGTCGAAGCGGTCACGTAACGAGGCCTCTGTTAGTTTGCCAGCTTCTGGGTTGGTAAGTTTTTCTTTGGTCTGGCCTTGGAATTGCGGTTCGCGGATAAACAACGAGAATTTGGCGGCGAGCGCGCCGGTGACATCATCGCCGATGACCTGATTGCCGCGTTTGTTGCCGCGTTGTTCGGCCCATGCCCGCAAGCCTTTTAACAAGGCGGTGCGAAAACCTGCCTCATGGGTGCCACCCAGCGGGGTGGGGACGGTGTTGCAATAAGTATCGAGCATCGACTCGCCGCGCTCCAGCCAGGCGCAGGCCCATTCGAGTTTGCCTTGGGCGGTCCCATCCGGGGCGTCGGGCAGTTTGGCTTCGCCGGCCCAAATGGCGGGCAGCACGCGAGGTGCTGCGCCAAGTTCGGCTTCAAGCGAGTCGCGCAGGCCGCCTGGGAAATGCAGTTCGGCGGTGGCGGGGGTTTCGGCGTCGTTTTTTAATAATGCAGGGTCAACCGACCACTTAATGCGCACGCCGCGGAACAGATACGCTTTGCTGCGGGCCAGCCGGTATAGCCGGGCGGGGGAGAATTGTTTGTCGCCGAAGATTTGGGTGTCGGGGACAAAGCTGATGGCAGTGCCGCGGCGGTTTTGTACGGCCCCAACATCAATAAGTTTGGTAATGGGAATGCCGCATGAAAATTCTTGCCGGTAGAGCTTTTTGTCGCGTGCGACCTCGGCAGTAAATTTTGATGATAATGCGTTGACCACCGAGGAGCCGACACCGTGCAAACCACCTGATGTGGCATAGGCTTTGCCAGAGAATTTGCCGCCGGAGTGCAAAGTGGTGAGGATGACTTCGAGGGCGGATTTTTTCGGGAATTTCGGGTGCGGGTCGGTGGGGATACCACGGCCATTGTCGCGCACTGTGAGGCTGTTGCCGAGGGTTAGCGCCATTTCAATAAGGGTGGCGTGGCCAGCGACGGCTTCGTCCATGCAGTTATCGAGGATTTCGGCGGCCAGATGGTGCAAAGCTGTATCATCGGTACCCCCAATATACATGCCGGGGCGACGCCGGACGGGCTCTAGCCCCTCCAAAACTTCAATATCTTTGGCCGAATATTTGTCAGGGCTCGCGCCATTGGCAAAGAGATCACTCAAAGTAGGCAGACTCCCAAGGTTGGTTCAACCAGAGCCGTGCCACGTCTGAGCGTTGAGGCCAAGGGGGATAAGACGCCCCTTGAATTACGCGCAAGGGGCGTTATTGGCGGTGATATTGTCGCTGGCCCCCAATTTTTTTAGTGAAGCGTTTGGCGAGATAGGCTGAAAAATACAACACACACGGGGCTGCGAACAAAATAACAAAACAAGTTGAGAACAACGCCATAGACACCTGACCTCAGCATAATGGCGTGAAATAACGCTCATTCGCTGGAGATAGGGGACGATAGGCTTTTGGTAACCCTGCCTGGGTCGATATTAAGGTAGTGCTTACACGCCGGTGTGGTGAATGTCGTGGGTGGTTATGCTCCGGCCTTTGCCTTTGCCGCAACCGCGCATTTCCAGCCAGTCGCGATGGGCCAGGGTATTGCGGGTGTCGAAATACCCGGTGCGCCAATGGTCTTTCATGGAAAGCCGACTGAATTCATAATCTTTGGCGTCGCCCTCATAGGCTTTTTGACGGTAAATCATCTCCAGGATGTTGATCTCGGGCAGATGCTCCAGTTCGGCCTTGCGCAGACGCTGGGCTTCGGTGAGTTGTGACTCCGGCAGCATCGCCAGGGCTTCGTAAAGTGCTTGCTGCAACTTGTGGATTTCAAGGAAGTGGCTGGTGGTGGTGCGGGTGCGCGAGGAATATTGGATATCCTTGATGCGCGACATCACTTCGGGCATGTCGCGCGGAATATCGCCGGTGGCGCTAAACAAATCCACCTGGAACACCAGCATGTTGGAAGAGCCGCAGTGGTCGAGCAGATGTTGCAGCGGCGTGTTGGAAACCAAACCGCCATCCCAGTAGTTATTTTTGCCGATTCTCACCATCGGGAGGGCAGGCGGTAGGGCGCCGCTGGCTATCACATGTTCTGGCCCGATATGGGTGATGGCGTTGTCAAAATAGGCGAAATTGGCAGTTTCGACATTGACGGCGCCAACAGCGAAGCGGACCTTGCCATCATTAATCAGGTCGAAGTTGACAAGTTTACTGAGCGTTTTGTGTAAAGGAGAGGTATCATAAAGGCTGGTGGCCATTTTAGAGCCGCGCTGTGCCAGCCAGCCATTGACCGTGTTGGGCTTAAAGAAGCCGGGTTGGCCGAAGATCATGGCGTTCATGGCGGAGAGGGCGTTGCGAAGTTTGCGAGGTGCATCGCCGTCCATCCAGGTGGTGATAGGGTCGTGCGCAGTGATCGTCATCCAAAACTCTTCAAGCCGCTCCAACCGGTGTTCACGCGGGTTGCCTGCGATAATAGCGGCGTTGATGGCGCCAATTGAGACGCCGGCTACCCAGTCTGGTTCCAGCTCGGCCTCGTGCAATGCTTGATAGACGCCCGCCTGATAGGCCCCCAGTGCGCCGCCGCCTTGCAAAACCAAGCCGATACCATGAACATCTTTCGGACGGGGAATGGGCTCGATTTGTTCACCAAGTCTGTGGGGGCGGACATTAAGGTTGGTGGTGACATCCATGCAAAAAATCTCCAAAACCGCCGCAGTCTGGCGGGTGTTTGTCATATATGAGATGTCTGTAAAAGCTTTTGTGACATAATGGTCACATGAATTCACAGACCCGCCGCCCAGATATAGGGTGCATGAAGGAGAGATGTATGACCCGCGATGAGATTTTAACAGCGTCGTCCATGCCGTTGGCGAGTCCGAGTTATCCAAAAGGACCGTATCAGTTCAACAATCGGGAATATATGCTGATACATTATGAATCTGACCCCGATGCGATCCGGGCGATGCTGCCCGAGCCGTTGGAGCCGGATGGCAACCATGTGTTTTATGAATGGATGAAGATGCCGGATAGTTCTGGGTTTGGGGATTATCAGGAAAGCGGTTGTGCGATTGCCGCGAAATATAATGGTGTTCCCTGTAACTTTAGTGTCATGATGTTTCTTGACGATGAAGCGCCGACCACCGGCGGCCGTGAGATTTGGGGGTTTCCAAAAAAATACGGCGTGCCAAAACTCTCAGTGATTCATGAGACGCTGACCGGCTCGTTATATTATGATGATGAGCGGGTGGCGTTGGGAACAATGGCTTACAAGCATGAGGCGCTGGACTGCGCTGAGGTGGCCAAGGGGCTTGGCGATAAATTGAATATTAATTTGAAATTTATCCCGGATGTAGATGGCACGCCGAAGATTGCCCAGCTCGTAGGGTATCATCTGCAGAATGTAGCTGTGAAGTTTGCCTTTAAGGGCCCGGCGCGGCTGCATTTAGTGCCACATGTGAATTGCCGGGTGGCCGATTTGCCGGTACGGAAAATTCTATATGGCCAGCATTTGTTGGCTGATCTGAGATTGCCTTTCGGCACCGTGCTGCATGATTATCTCGCCTAACATTTAGCAAAGAAGGACAAAGACAATGAGTTTAAAAGGCAAGGTGGCATTGGTCACCGGTTCAACCAGCGGTATTGGCCTTGGGATTGCGCGGGCGATGGCTGCTGAAGGGGCGGATTTGATGCTCAATGGCTTTGGCGATGCCGGCGAAATTGAGAAATTGCGTGCTGGCCTGGCGAAAGAGTTTTCGGTGAAGGTTGAATATGACGGCGCCGATTTGAGCAAGCCTGACCAGGTAGCGGCGATTATCGCAAAGACCCAGAAGGATTTGGGCAGTTTGGATATTCTGGTGAATAACGCTGGGATTCAGTACGTGGCACCGGTGGACGAATTTCCGGAAGCGAAATGGGATGCGATTATCGCGATTAATTTGTCAGCGGTATTTTATGGAATGAAATATGCCATTCCAGGGATGAAGGCGAAGAAATGGGGACGGATCATCAATATTGCCTCGGCGCACGGCATCGTCGCCAGCCCGCAGAAGGTGGCTTATGTGGCGGCCAAGCATGGCGTGGTAGGGGCAACCAAAGTGGCGGCCATTGAGACGGCAAATGATGGCATTACCGTGAACGCCATCTGCCCAGGCTGGGTGCTGACCCCGCTGGTTGAGAAGCAGTTGGAGGACCGCGCCAAAGCGGCCGGGACCGATGTGCCAACCGAGGAGAAAAAGATGCTGGCCGAGACCCAGCCGATGCTGAAATTCACCAAGCCCGAGCAGATTGCGGCTTTGGTGGTGTTTTTGTGTTCGGAAGGTGCGGCGACCATGACCGGTCAGCCCATTTCCATTGATGGCGGCTGGGTAGCACATTAGGCTCTGAAATTGTCCCCGCGCTAGTTAAGTAGCTGGTGCGGGGTCTTGGGCGTTGCGGCGGTTACGTGTAAGGCTTGCCGCAAATAGCTGAAGGCGGGAGCTGGTCATTCTAAATCATGAAACAGAGGCAGGGCGGTTTGCAGCGATGCTGCGGCGTTCGGCAGAGTTAAAGCTGGCGATGGCTGAGGACGCCAAGCCGGTTCTGGCCATTGTGGGGGCCTGCGAGCGGGCGATCCGGGCGGGTAACAAACTGATGTTTTGCGGTAACGGCGGCTCGGCGGCGGATGCCCAGCATTTGGCTACCGAGATGGTGATTAGGCTGCGCGGCTCGGTGGTGCGCGATAGCTGGCCGGCGATTACGCTGGCGCTGGACACTTCGGCCTTGACCGCGGTGGTGAATGATTTTGGCCCTGAGCAGATGTTCACCCGGCCGTTGAAGGGATTGGGTAAGCCTGGCGATGTGCTGTTTGGCATTACCACTTCAGGCAGGTCCGCCAATGTGGTGGCGGCGTTGAAGCTGGCCCGCGAGATGGGGATTACTACCGTGGGGCTGCTGGGCGGCGATGGTGGGCCGGCATTGGGCTGGTGCGATCATGCGCTGGTGGTGCCTGATACCGATACAGCGCGAATCCAGGAGTGCCATATTACCCTCGGCCATACGGTGCTGACCCTGTTGGAAGACAGGTTAGCCTAATGCGGGTTTTGGTCACCGGGGCGGCGGGGTTCATCGGGTTTCATGTGGCACAGGCGCTGCTGGCACGCGGCATTGAGGTTGTTGGGGTTGATGATTGCAACGCTTATTATGACGTGCGGCTGAAGCAGGCCCGGCTGGCGGTACTGGCCAAACAGACGCGGTTTACCTTTCATCGGCTTGATATTGCCGACCATGCGACGTTGGCCCGGCTGGGCGAAGGCACCGAGGTGGTGGTGCACGTGGCAGCTCAGGCGGGGGTTAGGTATTCGTTAGAGCAACCATTTGCCTATGCGGCCTCGAACATGACGGGACATCTTTCAGTGTTGGAGATGGTACGGCACTCGCGCAGTATTAAGCACTTGATTTACGCAAGCTCGTCGTCGGTTTACGGCACCGGCTCGGCGCTGCCGTACAGCGAGTCGGCCAGGGCGGACCAGCCGTCTTCGCTCTATGCGGCGACCAAGCGGGCGGATGAGCTGATGAGCCATTCCTATACGCATTTATTCGGGTTGAAGCAGACGGGTCTGCGGTTTTTTACGGTTTATGGGCCGTGGGGCCGCCCTGATATGGCGTATTTTGGGTTTGCCGAGGCGATTATGGCGAGCACCCCTGTGACTTTATATGAGCAGGGTCGCCTGAAGCGCGATTTTACTTATGTGGATGATATTATCGCCGGGATCATGGGGGTGTTTGACCACCCGCCCGAGGACGCAGCACCGCATCGGCTGTTTAACATCGGCAATAATCGGTCTGAATACGTGACCGACCTGGTGCGGTTGCTAGAAGAAGAATTGGGCAAAAAGGCCGTGACCTTGACGTTGCCGAAGCCGGAAGCTGACCCGGTGGAAACCTGGGCAGATATCTCGGCCTTGGCGGCGTTAACCGGCTACCAGCCGAAAACACGGTTAAGTGAGGGAATTCCTCGCTTTGTTGAATGGTATTTGGGTTGGCGAACCGCACGCGGTACGGAATAATTTTTAGTTTGGGTGTGGGGGTTGACGGGTCGAATTCATTGGAATAGATCGTCGCTCCACCGGACACTTAGCTTACTTGCTTTTAGTTTGGTGAACGGTTAATCTGCTTAGCTTCGCGACGGGCAAATTGTCCCGTCGTTTTGTTCTTTGACAATTGAATAGGCTGGGAAGGGATACGTTGGTGGCGTTGTTTTAGGTTGGTTTCGGCTGATCTGGATGGCTCGAGCTTTAG
>JAQNCT010000069.1 GCA_029077825.1 Acidocella sp.
AAACCGGTGCTACCGCGCATTTCCTCCTCATCGACGAACACGGTGACCTGCCAGCCGAAGCCTGGGAGGCCTTAGGTGCGGCTGACGGCATCATCTTGGGTGCTCCCACCTATATGGGCGGTGCGTCATGGCAGTTCAAAAAATTCGCCGATGCCTCATCAAAACCCTGGTTCGGCCAAGCCTGGAAAGACAAATTCGCCGCCGGCTTCACCAACTCCGCCACCATGAATGGCGATAAATTCTCCACCATTTCTTACTTCGTCACACTAGCCATGCAACACGGCATGGCCTGGGTTGGCACCGGCATGATGCCCTCCAATAGCAAGGCCGCCACCCGCGACTCACTCAACTATGTCGGCGGGTTCACCGGGGCATTGGCGCAATCACCGTCGGACTCCGCACCCGCTGAAATGTCTGAGGGTGATTTGCTCACCGCCGAAACCTTCGGCGAGCGTTTTGCAAATTTCGTGGCCTCGCATAAAAAAGCCTGAAGTCAATCAGCCGACATGTCGCCCACGGCATGTCGGCTGCCTTAAGTATTAACGCCGCCATCATCGTCCAAACTTGGCGAACACCTGGCGGTCCTTGTTCTCGCGCATCAGCATCGAAAAACTCGGGACTTTCTCGAACCCTAACCCCACCGGCCATTCGGTTTCATCTGACATGGTAATATCGCCATATTTAGCGCTGGCGATTTTTTCCCATTTACCAGCGGGTTTTTTAACCTCCAGGCTGGCGACCGTGGCTTTCAAAACAATGCGTACAATCGCCTCCTTCGGTGAAGACGGCTTGGTCAGGCTTGGGCAACCGGCCAGCATTTGCCAGCCATTTTTCTCCGACCAGGCGATTAATTCATTTTGTTCCATTAATATCTTCCTACCGGGACGTGAGCGTCCGCTATACATAGGCTACCGCGGCAATTTTGCCGCCACCAGCTTTGCCATCAAATTGTCGGCCTGCACCGGCATCAGCCGCTTCAGAGCATCAATGACATAGGCGTCGGCGCCGATCAGAACTCGTGGCCGGCGGCGCTTGATACCGTTGATGATTGTTGCCGCGGCTGCGGTAGGCATAATGCGCAACAGTTTTTGAAACTGTTCCACGCCCTCTTGCGCGGCCACCGGGTCAGTTCCGGCGGCAAATTTCGCCGCCCTGGCGATATTGGTGTTCACGCCCCCTGGATGCACCACGGTAATGCCAATGCCGGTATCCACCAGCTCATGGCGCAGCGCCTCGGCGAATCCACGGACGGCAAATTTTGAAGCGCAATAGGCAACATTCATCGGCACCCCGATGATGCCATAGACCGAGGACACATAAACAATCTGCGCCATTGGTTCGCGCCGCAAATACGGCATGAAGGTCCGGCTTAGCCGCACCCCGGCCCAAAAATTGATATTCATCAGCCATTCAAAATCATCATCGCCGTAATCCTCGAACAGCCCGACCAGCGCCACACCAGCATTGCTGATCAGCATGCTTACCCGCCCATGCGCCGCCAGCACTGCTTCGGGCAGAGCTGTAATCGCCTGCTTGTCACTCAAATCGGCAACATGGCAGGATAATTGGACCTCTGGGGCCAAACGCTGGGCCGTGGCCGCCAGCCCTGCCTCGTCGCGGTCCACCAGCGCCAGATGCGCTCCCGCCCGCGCCAGTTGCACGGCCAGTTCGGCCCCGATGCCACTGGCCGCCCCAGTGAGCACAACAACGGCGTTTTGCAGATCAAAATTCATATGGCGCTTCCTCGTATGGTTTGCCGCCCGGTTTCATCATGTCATGGTCTGTGAAGCGGCGCCATGATAGCAAAGCTTAACCAAAGGTCATGCGCGTGGGTAACAATCCGGCAGGCTGGTTTAAAAATGCTAATTACCGGTTGCAGTATTACGTCGTGCTGCTGCTATACCGGCTGTTTGCCGCACTGCCGGTGGATACTGCCTCGCACATCGGCGGCTGGCTGGGCCGCGCCATTGGGCCGCTGATGTCCAGCCATAAGCGGGCCCTTGCCAACCTGCGCAGCGTTATGCCCGATAAGCCAGAGGCTGAACGCCGCCGCATCGCCCGCCAAATGTGGGACAACGCCGGACGCGTAATGGCGGAATATATTCACCTGGAGACCATTCTGGCTGACCCCAAACGTGTCACCATCACCGGGCTTGACGCGTGCGCCGCCCATATGGACGGCAAAAAATCCGGCTTTGCATTGACCGCCCATTATGGCAATTGGGAAGTCACCACATTGGCCGGGCAGAGGTTAGGCATGAGTCAGGTCAGCCTTTATCGGGCGGCCAAAAACCCTTATGTCGATGAGTTGATCGCCTCGCGCCGTCGAAAAACCGTGGCCGGCGGGCTGCTCGCCAAGGCTGATGGCAATATGCAAGCCATGATGCGTTTGCTGAACGCCGGGCATTATATCGGCATGATGGTTGACCAGCGCGAGGACCGCGGCCTGACCTTGTCGTTTCTGGGCCGTCCCTCGGCCACCGTTCACGCCCCCGCCCTGCTGGCGCGCCGCCGCAACGTGCCAATGTTCATTGGCCGCGCCAGACGGACCAAAGGCGCGTATTTCGAACTGGAATGCGTGCCGGTGCCGCTGGATATCACTGAGGATTGGCAGAAGGATGTCGCCAGCAACACGCAAAAACTTAACGACATTCTCACCGCCTGGATCCTTGAGACGCCGGAGCAATGGTTTTGGGCACACCGGCGCTGGTAGCCGCCTTAATCGTCACGCACCATGCGGATCACCCAGGCGGTCGGGTCAAGCTCCCACCAGCGGTTTTGCAGATTCCAGGCACGCGGATTGCGATGGTGGTTATTGTGCCAGCCCTCGCCCCAGGCCAATAATGCTATCAATATATTGTTGGTGCTGTCATCATCGGTGTCGAAATTCCGATAGCCGATTTTGTGGTTCAAATAGTTCGAGAGGCTGCTGACATTCAACAATAAACCCGCCGGCACCAACAAGGCGAACAACAAAACCATCGGGCTGATGGCCAGCAGCAGCAAGGCGGCCGCCAGCAGCCACAGAAAATAATATTCATGCAGTATCCTGTGGAAAGGCTCGTTTACCATGCGGCGCATCGTCCATTTATTGAACGAGACCTCCAGCCTGCCCGCCAATATTTCGAAATTTCGTAAGCGGGGGCTGTGCGGATCACCAGGCTTGTCAGCGTTCAGATGATGAATCCGGTGTACCACCACCCAGCCGAGCGGACTGCCGCTGCACCCAAGCGCCCCCAGGCAGCAAAACAGATATTCCTTCCATTTCGCCAGCTTGAAAGCGCGATGGGTCAAAAAACGGTGGTAGGTAACTGTTAACCCCAGACAACTCATCAGGAAATAAACCAAGCCTGACAGTGCCCACCAGGACCAACTTTGACCTACAAATAAAGCTGCTGCCAAGGAGACCGCGCCGAGCGCCTGGAAATACGGAAACACCATAGCATTGGATGCGGTGAATGATCGCCAAGACCGGCGTTTTGCTGACAGCTCTGGTCCTAAAACTCCCGCACCTGACGTATCCTTCATTTCATTCCGCTGATCCTGACGAAGTGGTTTCGCTAGCCGAATAACACTGGCATTTGCAAGCATAATCCACATCTCGCAACAAAACGGCAGCAATTGCGTTTAAAACGGCGCTGCTGGCGGTTGCATATTGCAATAACGCAACTTGAAATTGAGGTTTTATTGCAAAATATGTCCGCGCCTGGTGGGGTAATGTCGCTTGAGCTTAACTACCTTACGCAAATCATGCGCGAGTTTTGTTTTGGTGCGCAAGCTGGCCGCTTTTGATTGATTACATTGACTCAACCAAAAGCGGCCTTGCTCTAGAGCAATATCCGATCAGGTTTAATCGAAGATTCAGCGTGATCGCATGAAATTGCTCGCTCAGACAAATCTAGCGCGTTTCCGATTGATTGGAAAACGCTCTAGGTCATCGTAAAAAACATCGTTTCAATTTGCTTCACGCACGCGCGCACCTCATTATTGGCTAGCGAATAATACACGTGCTTGGCCTCACGCCGCGCATCCACCAGGCTGGCGGACCGCAGCATGGCAAGCTGCTGGCTCAACGCCGGCTGGCCGATGTGAGTGGCATCATCAATCTGTTGGACACTGCTTTCACCACGCAGCAACTGAACCAATATCATCAAACGCTGGCGCTGTGCGTAAACACGCAGCTTGGCACTGGTGGCTTCTGCAGCTTGCCAAAGCGGAGTCATTGGCTGCATGGGTCATTCCCATCATTCTCTGGCATCCCGTCCCTGCACGATCGTGCAAGCAGCGGCACGGGCTGTCTGAACAAAATAACCCCTTATGCTGATTGCGCCTGCATCAGCATAAGGGGTGCTTAACGAACTTTCTGTCGCCCGTCAGATCAAGGGAACTTTTTGCGGGTATAGCGATACGCCACAAAATAAAATCCCAGGTACAGGAACGGAATAAAGATAATCAGTCCTTCAAGATCTCCAAGCATTACAGCCTCCCGCTTTGATTGGTGGCAAGTTGAGTTTCAAACATCACGGCTCCGGCCACGGAGATCAGGATAATCATGGTCGTGCCCACCAGCCAGGCAAAATACCAGGGGCCGTAATCCCCGGCGACAACGGCAAGCAGCAAAGCGAACACGATAACCGCCGCCAAAGCTCCAAATTTTACGATATTTCCCATTACAAACTCCTAGTAGCTATGCGGGTCGTTAACGACGGTTTCAACCTTAACCTTGCCGCGCATCACGTAATAGCACCATGATGTGTAGGACAGGATCGCCGGGACAAAAACCACCGCAAAGAAGGTCATCCAGCCGAGGTTATAGGCGCTGCCTGTAGAATTCCAGACCGTGAGGCTTTCAGCCGGCGTCGTGGAAGACGGCATCAGGAAGGGGAACATTGAAATGCCCACCGTGCTGATGGTCCCGATCCAGGACAACACCCCAAGCCACCAGCCAACAATTTTCATGTGCAGCTGTAATGCCAACGCACCAAAAATCATCCCAATAAAACCAATGGCAGGTGCCAGCCATAGAACAGGGTAAGCATGGAAGTTATTATGCCAAGCGCCAATTTTAGCTGCCACAGCCGGGCCGCCAAGCGGTGTTGCCGCCATGCCGGGGTCTACTGGTGCGGTGAAAACATAGCCATTCATATGGGAAATCCAGACGCCGCCAACCGCAAAGATAACAGCCGCAACAATAGCGCCTAACCTGGCATAGGTGCGTGCCCGGCTATAAATTGGCTCCTCACCGCGCAGCATAAGCATGGCACCGCCCTGGTACACCGCAAGCGATAGTGACATGACGCCGCACATTACAGCGAACGGGTTGAGAAGGTAGCTTAGAAATGATTCATCCTGGTAATACTGGCCGGTCCAGCTGAAATGAAAGCCAACACCTTCCAGCACATTCCCAAACGCCGCACCGTACACAATCATCGGCAGGGCGCCAGAGACCAGGAATGCCCAATCCCATGTATCACGCCATTTTTTAGCGTCCACCTTGGAGCGGTATTCAAACGCCACCGGGCGGATGATCATGCTGAAAAGCAGCAGGATCATCACCACGTAAAACACTGAAAACGAGGTTGCATAGAGGGTTGGGAAGGCGGCGAAAATAGCGCCGCCGCCAAGGATAAACCACACTTGGTTACCATCCCAGTGCGGGCCGATGATGTTGAGCATGGTACGGCGCTCGCCATCGGTTTTCCCCACCAGGCGGAGCAGCACACCCACCCCCATATCCATGCCCACCATCACGGCCAGGCCGGTCAGCAGAACACCTAGTAATACTGCCCACAGAACCTTTAGGGCGATATAAATTTCCATCTCAAAACTCCACGTAAAAGCAGCTTATTCCCAGGATTTGTTGGCAAAACCGGGCTTTGCAAAAATCGGCGCAGAGATCGATTTGTCCGCCGGGGTATGATGTACGGCAGCGTCATGCTGGTCCGGCCCGAGGCGAGCAAACTTGAACATCAAGTAAAGCTCAGCCGCGATGAACGCGCTGTACAGCAGGGCAAAGCCAGCGAGTGAGAAGAACATGTAACCTATGTTATGGCTGGAGGCTGATTGGAATGTTGGCAACCAACCAAACACCGTCCATGGCTGACGCCCAGCTTCCGCCGTCACCCAGCCAAACTCCGTTGCCAGAACCGGCAGAGGAATGGACCACATGCACAGCTTAAGTAGCAGCGGATGCTTCTCGAGCTGATTCTTCAAGCTGTAATAAGCCGAAAAAGCAAAGATCGCGATGAAAAAGAAACCCAACGCCATCATCACCCGGAACGACCAAAAGGTAACAAAAACGTTCGGGATTGAATCGCGCACCGCTTGTTGTTCAATAGAAGGTAACAGCGCTGGGGTAATTAAATTAACATCCTGCTCTGGCGCATAACGCTGTGCCAGGAAGCCATAACCCATATCACTTTCGTATTTCGTGAAAGTGGCAAGTGATTCAGCACTATGTGTAGCACCGTATTCCTGCAAAGCGGCAATGGCTTTGATGCCGTTATCAACGCGCGGTACGCTGGCTTGTTCAATATCAATCAAACCAGGGATTGGCGTTGTAAAGGAGTGTGCTACCAGCGGGGTTAACACGTAAGGCACGCCAAACTCAAAGCTGTTGCTTTGTGTCGCATCATTCGGCAAAGCCGCGATCAGCCACGGTGCATAAGGAGGAGCACTGGTGTGCCATAAGCCTTCAATGGCTGCAATTTTGGTTGGCTGAGAGAGATAATCCAGCCGACCGAGTGCATCGCCTAAGGTGACCACAGCGAGCGTGGAAACCAAACCAAATACTGAAGCCATACGAAACGAGCGCGCGGCGAATTCACGATTGCGGCCTTTTAAAATGTAATAAGCGCTAATCCCCATCACAAACATTGCCCCGGCCACAAAGCCGGCGATGGAGGTATGGACAAACTTGGCCTGCGCATCAGCGCTAAATACCAACGCCGTGAAATCATTAAACTGCATGCGCATGGTGTTGGGATCGAAGCTGGCACCCTGCGGGTCCTGCATGAAACCGTTGGCGACCAAAATCCACAAAGCCGAGAGGTTGGATCCAAGAGCCACCAGATACGTTACAGCCAAATGCGCCGGCTTGCTCAGCCGGTCCCAGCCGAAGAACATCAAACCAACGAGTGTGGATTCCATAAAGAAGGCCATCAGACCCTCAATCGCCAGCGGGGTACCGAACACGTCACCCACGAAATGCGAATACATCGACCAGTTGGTGCCGAATTCAAATTCCATTGTCAGGCCGGTGGCGACACCGATGGCGAAGTTGATGCCGAACAATTTGCCCCAGAAATGGGTCATGTCCTTATAAATCTGCTTGCCGGTGACAACATAAACTGTCTCCATGGCAGCAAGCATAATGGTGAGGCCAAGCGTCAGCGGCACAAACAGAAAATGGTACAACGCGGTCAGCGCGAACTGCAGACGCGATAGGTCTACAACATTAGGGTCGATAAGTGGCATCGAGCGTGCTCCAAGGAGGTTAAATTTTCTTACACAGATTTAGACTATAATGAATTCGAGGTTATCCCAGTTTGATTTATGTCAAGCTAGCATAACATTTACATAATTGTCTAACTATTGCTTGATCACTTACAAAATTATTCTAACTGTGGCTCTGTGGCAGCAATTTTCCTGACTTCAGCGAATAAGTCTGGTCCATTAGTTCCAGCCCCGCAGTGCGGTGCGTAATATATATTACGGTCTTTCCGGCCATCACCGGCTTTAAGTCACGCAACAAAGCCCGCTCGGTCAGCGGGTCCAGCCCCTCGGTCGGCTCATCGAGGATCAGCCACGGGGTATCCTTCAGCACCGCCCGGGCAATCGCCACGCGCCTCGCCTGCCCACCGGAAAGCCGCACCCCGGCTTCACCCACAATGGTATCCAACCCCAACGGCTGCGCGCGGACAAATTCGGCCAATTGAGCCACTTCCAGCGCGTGCCACAAATCTGCAGCACAGGCATCGCCCTTCGCCAGCAGCAGATTATCACGGATGGTGGTGTGAAACAGGTAGCTGCGCTGCGAGATTACTGAAACATATGAAGCCATCGCCTCGCTGCTGAAGGCCCGCAAATCCACCCCGCCGAAGCTGGCCGCACCGTGTTGATAATCATAAAACCGCAGCAACAAATTGATCAGCGTTGATTTCCCCGCCCCAGTGTTCCCTTGCAGGCCGATATGGCTGCCCTGAGGAATGTGTAAATCCAGCCCATCCAGCGCCCAATCCGCTGCATCCTGATAGCGCAGTTTCACAGCTTGCAAATCAAGATCAAAATTCGCGGGCTTGGGCGTTGGCCCGGGCGGTGGAGCAATGGCTGGCTGCTGATCGGTCAGCTCAAAAATCCGCACCGCCGCGGCTCTGATCTGGCCGAGATACTGCAATGCGGATGGCAACGGCGCCACCGCTTCAAACGCTGCCATGCTGCCCAGCGCCAGCAACGGCAAATCCGCCGCCCCTAGCGTGCCCGCACTCACCTTCATGGTGGCCGCAACCACCACCACCAGCATAGTTAAGTTTCCCAATAGCCCGGAAGCCGCCATACCCATGCCCGAAACCGCGCTCATTTCCGCCTGCCGACCGATCAACCGCCCGTTCAGGCCAGCAACGCGGCCTTGCAGCGCCGGGGCGGCATTATAGGTAAGCAGCTCGCCCATGCCCTGAATCGCATCCAGCATTTCCATCCGCATCTGAACATTCAGCGCGTTTATCTCAGCCCCCGCCACATTGCCGCGCCACTGCGAAAGCATCGGCACCGCTATGCCGGTGACCGCCAGCCCCACGGCCAGCGCCAGCGCCGCCCAGCCTGAGAACAGCCCGAAAAAACTCACCATCACCAAAGTGGCAACGCCCGCCGCCAGGAACGGCACGTAAACGCGCAGATAAAACAGATTCAGCGTGTCAATATCAGCGACAATCCGAGACAATAAATCGCCTGCCCGATAGCCTTGCAGCGCCGCCGGGGCTAGAGGCTCAAGTTTGGTGTAAAACCACACCCGCAAGGTGGCCAGCAGCCGGAATGTTGCCTCATGCGTCACCAGCCTCTCAACATAGCGCGACAGCACCCGGATGGTGGCGAAAAACCGCACCCCCGCGGCGGGGCTGAAAAAATTGAAAACATTCTGGGCGGCAATCCCGGCCAGCCCGGCAATCGCAGCACTGGCCAAAAACCAGCCCGAAAGCGTCATCAAGCCGAAATTTGCCAGGATGGTTAGGCACGCCAGCAAAATACCACCGGTCATCCAACCGGCATCGCGCCCGAACAGGGCCAGCAGACGCCAAATTATGCGCATAATGCCGCCTCCGAAGTTTCCGCCTCATAGGCCTGCAGCAGTCTTGCATAAGCGCCGCCGGCGGCCCGCAGTTGCGCCGGTGGACCAAACGCCGCCACCCGCCCGGCCTCCAGCACCAGCACGTTATCTGCCCGTTCCGCCATCGCCATGCGGTGCGCAATCACGATCACGGTGCGGCCCACCGCCAGCTCGGCGATGGCCTCCAGCACCATGGCCTCACTCTCCAAATCCAGATTCGCCGTGGCTTCGTCGAGAATCAGCAATCGCGGATCCTTCAAAAACGCCCGCGCCAAGGCAATGCGCTGGATCTGCCCGCCCGACAGCCCCTGCCCAAGATCACCGATCATCGTCTCGAACCCTTGCGGCTGTGCCTCGATAAATTCCAGTGCCCGGGCGCGTCTGGCAGCCTCACGCACGGCGCCAACATCGGCGGCGGGGTTACCCAACCGAATGTTGGCGGCAATGCTGCCATGAAACAGCCTGGGGTTTTGCGGCACCCAAGCGAGCGTTTGCCACCAGGATTC
>JAQNCT010000070.1 GCA_029077825.1 Acidocella sp.
AGCTCCTGGCCGCATAGCCAGGCATTATTAACCGGCGGGATTCTATCTTAACACCAGCCAGTTCCTGTCCAAGCTTCGGGGACCACCTCAGGATAAGTCCCAGTTTCATCCCTAAAAGGTACGAAAACCTGTTGCCACATTGTTGTTAAAGGACCGATTGTTGTTATTTATTTAGCATTTTGTTGTCAACAAAAAATGCAAAAAAACATAAAAAACATTATTTATCAAAGGTCTATGGTGCCGGATGAGGGATTTGAACCCGCGACCTTCGGTTTACAAAACCGCTGCACTACCACTGTGCTAATCCGGCGACGCGGTGTCTTTAACATAACGCCACCGGAGATCCACCCCTTGATTAGGAACGCAAGGCCGGTCTATAGGCTGCCCTCCGGTTATGGGGCTATAGCTCAATTGGTAGAGCGCCTGCATGGCATGCAGGAGGTCAGCGGTTCGATTCCGCTTAGCTCCACCACCGGCCACTCCCCAAAAGAACCCCATCGTCACTGCGCGCAAAGCGGTGCAATGACGGGTCTGTGCGGCAAGCTTTAAACGACTTCGACTTCCTTGTGGATATTGCCCCGCACGGCGTGGCTGTAGGGGCACACAATGTCAGCCTTGTGGACGAGCTTATGGGCGGTTTCATGGTCCATGCCGGGAATATGCACTTTCAAAGTAGCGGTAATGCCAAAGCCGGTGCCATCATCGCGCGGGCCGATGCCGATGGTGGTGTGCACGGTGGTATCTTCAGGGATTTTTACCTTTTCCTGCCCGGCAACGAATTTCAGCGCCCCCAGAAAGCAGGCTGAGTAGCCAACCGAGAATAATTGCTCAGGATTGGTGCCAGAGCCGCCGTCGCCACCAAGCTCCTTAGGCGTGCTGAAAATAACGTTGACCTTATTGTCATCAGTGGCGCCGGCACCGGTGCGGCCGCCGGTGGCGTGGCCATGGGCGTGGTAGAGAGCTTTCATGTTACTTTCCCTTATTGGTTGTTGCAGCCTAAGGGATGTGGCGAGCCGCGCTGGCGATTCAACAGGCGCGCCGCGCCGGCGATTCAACAAAGATTCGCGCAAAATTCAGCAATGCGGGCGCAAGCGGTGGCAAGCACAGCCTCAGAAGTGGCGGTGGAAATGCGGATATGGCCGGGCGCGCTAAAGGCCGCCCCTTGCACCACGCCGACATAGGCTTCGTTTAGCAAAGCGGTGGCAAAATCTGTATCGCTGGTCAGGCGCACCCCCGCCTTGGTGGTTTTGCCAAGGCAGCCGGTGATGGCGGGGAACACGTAGAACGCCCCGTTCGGGACATGGCAGTCCACCCCCGTGATTTGGTTGAGGGCTGTTACCACCAGGTCACGCCGGGCCTGGTAGGCGCGCGCGCGGGGAATGAGAAAATCCTGCGGGCCGGTGAGGGCGGCGACCGCGGCGGCCTGACCGATGGAGGAAACGCCCGAGGTAGCGGTGGCTTGCACGATTGTGCAGGCCTTCATGACCTCCCGTGGTCCGACGCAAAAGCCGATTCGCCAGCCGGTCATGGCGTATGATTTGGAAACGCCGGTCATGGTGATGATGCGGGGTGCAAGGTCAGGCGCGATGGCCGCCAGAGTGGCATAAGTAAAACCGTCGAACAGCAGATGTTCGTAGATATCATCCGAGAGCACCCAGATATCAGGGTGGCGGCGTAGCACCTGCGCGATGGCGGCAAGGTTTGCCATTGTGGCGGCAGCGCCGGTTGGGTTGTTGGGGTAATTGAGCAGCAATAATTTTGTCCGCGGGGTTATGGCGGCCTCAAAATCCGCTGGTTGCAGCACGAAATTATTGGCTTGTGAACACCCAACAAAAACCGGCACACCGCCTGCAAACCGCACGGTTTGCTCATACCCGGCCCAGGCGGGGGCGGGAATAATCACCTCATCACCGGGGTTGATGGTGGCCATCACCACGTTGAAAATCGCTTGTTTGCCGCCGTTGGTGATTAAAATATCTTCAAGGGCGACATCAAGTTTTTGCTCATGCGCATATTTTGCCTGCACGGCTTTTTTTAAGCTCTCGGTGCCCCCCAGCGGCGGGTATTTGGTCTCACCGCGCATGCCGGCGGCAAAAGCGGCTTCAATAATGTGCGTCGGTGTTGGAAAATCTGGCTCGCCCAGCGAGAGCGAGATAACATCATGCCCAGCCGCCTTCAGGGCACGGGCGCGGGCGGCCATGGCGAAGGTGGCGGCAAGTTCGGTACGGGCAACGCGGGCGGAAAGGTTTGGCATAGGCGTTGTTTAACGGCTTTCCGGCTTATCAGAAAACCCTGCCAGGGCCATGAAGCAAAACAGCCGGATATTGTGCCCTAGGGCCAGGACATCGGCTGCGACGTGCCGATGCGCCGGTCACCGGCTTTTTTGGCGGCATGTTTGGCATCGCTGGCGCGTAGTAAAATATCGCTGACGGACTTGCTCTCGGCATTAATCTCGGTGATGCCGATCGTAACAGTAATGCTCAGCATCCCTGCAGGCGTGGGAAATGGCTGCTCGGCTATGATATTGCGCAGGCGCTCGCACATGATGATGGCATTGGCCATTGAGATCGAGCCCATGCAGATGCCGAATTTGTCACGGCTGATGCGACCAACGCTATCAATCCGGCGGATATTGTCGGTCAGCCGGTCGGCCAGCCCGATCAGTACGGCTTCAGAGGTGGCATCGCCATAGTCCTCGGCGATCTGCCTGAAATTGTCGATATCGATATAGGCTAGGTGGCTTGGCTGAATCCGAGGGTTTGCTCTGGCCTGAATATTCGCTGCTATCGCCTTGCTGAGGCCGAGCAGGTTGGGGATGCCGGTTAAAATATCACGCTGGGCGGTCAGGCTGGGTGCGTCAACTTGGTGTCTATCAAGCGTCACATCACGCTCGATGGCGATAAAGGCAGCGATTTTTCCAGTATCGTCGCGCAGTGGGGTAATGCAGAGGTCCAGCCAGTAGCGGGTGCCGCATTTTCCGAAGTTCAAAAGGGTTTCTCGCACATCCAGCCCGGCTTGCAAATTCTGCCGGATTTTGTTGAGCGTGATGCGGCAAGTGCCCGGACCTTGCAAAATGCGCGGTGTTTGGCCGATGGCTTCCTCGGCAGTGTAGCCGGTGAGACGGGTAAAAGCCGGGTTGACATAAAGGATGCGTGGACCTTGGGAAGCCAAGTCAGCATCGGTCACGACAACAATATCATTGGCAGCTTCCACCACGCTTTTGAACGTGATGTTGGTCAGGTCGATCATAACTATGGGTTACTTTGCAAACGTCGAGGCTTATGAAACACTACGTGCTAGGAAACAAATTTTAGCCTGAGTATTGATTCGCCCCTAACGAGCCTGGACAGATTAAACAGAATCACTGACCTATTCCAAGCGGGAATTTCGCTTCTCAGCTATGCGACTCGGGTGGTCAGCCTTCGAGGTCACGGTTGTTGCGCAGTTTTTTAAGGTTGGCGCGGCCGCTTTTGGCCTCCAGGCGGCGGGTTTTGGAGGCTTTGGTGGGGCGGGTGGGTTTGCGGTAAATCGGCGCGATGGCAGCTTCACGGATCATCTCGAACAGCCGTTCACGGGCGTCCTCACGGTTGCGCAATTGGGTGCGGTGCTGGTTGGCGGTGATCACAATAACACCATCATTGGTCAGACGCCGGCCGGCGATGGTGGTAAGGCGCGATTTAACGGCCGGGGGCAAGCTGGCGCAGGTGGCCAGGTTAAAGCGCAACTGCACCGCCGTGGCGACCTTGTTGACATTCTGGCCGCCAGGGCCGGAGGCCGTTATGAAGCTCTCAGAGAGTTCGGAATCGTCAATCGCAAGGCGGGGGGTGATTTGTAGGATCATCAGGCCCCCACATAAACAAATACCCGCTTGCGCGGGTATTTGAGCCTTATTGATGGGCTGATGATGGCCGCTGGTGCGGCCATAAAAACATTAGGCGACTTTAGCGGCCTTTTTAGCAGTAGCCTTCTCGATCCGGCGCTTCAAAGCCAGGCCTTCGGTGGTGTGCTTGCTGTCAGACTGGCCAAGGATGAACGCATCCAGGCCGCCATTATGCTCGATGGTGCGCATGGCGCGGGTTGAGAGGCGCAGCTTCACATTGCCCAGAACATCCGACAGCAGCGTCGTTTCCTGCAGGTTCGGCAGAAACCGGCGGCGGGTTCTGTTGTTGGCATGGCTGACATTGTTGCCAGATTGCACGGTCTTCCCGGTTAGTTCACAGCGGCGGGCCATAGAAAACATCCTACTAAATAACAAAGGCGGGCTGGCTTAGCCGGCCCGCATGGTGAGGCGGCGTTATGGGCAAAACAGCCCGAGAGGTCAAGCCTTGGAACTATAATTCAAGCCTCACCAGCATGATCTTTGCCTGCCATGCCGCGCATTTCGCCGGATTCCACGCTCGCAATCGCGTTTTGCAGGATTTGGACGATCACGCCCTCGGGCAGGGTGCGCGTGAGCACGCCCATCGCCCCGCCCAGCAGCGCCGAGGCAATGGCCATGGAGCTGATATTCTGGCCCATCATGTATTCGATGGCCTTATCCACCACCGAACCGGCGTGGGAGAGGTCTTTATCTTGTAGTTCAGGAGGTTGGGTCATCAGTCTGTCCAATGTGCACTTGTCATGTGGTCTCGCCGGGGCTGTATTGCAGGTTACAAATTATTCGGCGGGTTCTGGCACGCTCTGTTCAAGTTTCACAGGGTCGGTTCCCAGACTATGCGCGGCTTCGTCCAGCTCAACCTGCGCTGTCCACATGGCGGCATAAACGCCTTCGGCCTCCAGCAGGGCAATATGGCTGCCGCGCTCGACGATCTCGCCTTCTCGCAGCACCAAAATCTCATCGGCATCCGTGATGGTGGAAAGCCGGTGGGCAATCACCAAGGTGGTGCGATGGGTGGCGATCGAGCGCAGGGCCACGCCAATTTCCTGCTCGGTGGCGGTGTCGAGCGCGCTGGTAGCTTCATCCAAAATCAGAATGCGTGGGTTTTTCAAAATGGTGCGGGCGATGGCGACGCGCTGCTTCTCACCGCCGGAGAGTTTCAGCCCGCGCTCACCAACCTTGGTTTTATAACCCTGCGGCAATGAGATGATGAAATCATGGATTTGCGCCAGCCGCGCCGCCTGCTCAATTTCAGCTTTGCTGGAGCCGGGTTTGCCGTAGGCGATGTTGTAGTAAATCGTGTCATTGAACAAAACCGTATCCTGCGGCACCACGCCGATGGCGGCGCGCAGACTATGCTGGGAGATGTCCTTCACATTCACATCATCCACCAGCACAGCACCTTGGGTGGTATCATAGAATCGGAACATCAGCCGGCTGATGGTGGATTTACCCGAGCCGGTGGGGCCAACCAGCGCAATTTTTTGGCCGGGTGCTGCCACAAATGAAATGCCTTTGAGAATCTCACGGTCAGGGTTGTAGCTAAACTGCACATTCTCAAAGCGCACCTCTGCCGGCGGGCCTTGTGGGGCCAGGACGATGGCGCCCGGTTTGTCGGTGATCTCATGGTTGACGCGCAGCAGCGAGAACATCTGCTCCATGTCGATCAACCCTTGGTTTACCTGCAAATACACAAAGCCAAGGAAGTTAAGCGGCACATAAAGCTGCATGAGGTAGGTGTTAACCAGCACAAACTGCCCAACTGTCAGGCTTTTATGCGCAACACCGTAAGCGGCCATCAGCATCATCACCGCCAGTGCGGCTGAGATGATAACGGCTTGCCCGATGTTGAGCGCATTCAATGAAACCTGGGATTTTACCGAGGCGGTTTCATAACGGGCCAGGCTTTCATCAAACCGGCGGGATTCATGCTCCTCATTGCCGAAATATTTAACCGTCTCGAAGTTCAGCAGGCTATCAATGGCTTTGGTTTGCGCCTCATTGTCAGTCTCGTTCATCTGGCGGCGGAACTTGGTGCGCCAGGCGGTGAAGGTGAAGGTGAAAGCCATATAAAAGCTGACCGCCACAAATGTGATCAACGCATACCAGGCGTTGAACAAGTACCAGAGCATGCCCACCGTCAGCAGCAGTTCGATCATGGTGGGCAACACATTAAAGGTGGCGAGCCGCAGGACGTTTTGGATGCCTAGCGTGCCGCGCAGGATGATGTTGGAGAGCCCGCCGGTCTGGCGGTCTAGATGGAAGCGCATCGAGAGGCCATGCAGATGTTCAAAGGTCTGGCGGGCCACCACGCGTGAGGCGCGCATTTGCACGGCGGCGAAAATCGCATCCCGCAACTCACCAAAAGCCGCGGCGGCGATGCGCACGCCAGCATAGGCGACGATGATGGCGGCGGGAACGATGATAATGGCGTCGGCGGATTTATGGGTTAGCTGGTCAACCGCATGCGCGTAGAGAATCGGCACATACACCGTGGCGACCTTGGCCAGCACCATGGCGATGGTGGCCAGAACCAGCCGCACCCGCAAAGCGGGCTCATGCTTCGGCCATAAATAAGGCAGCAGCGACAGGATGGTGGCGAACGAGCCGCGGGTGGCTTGTTTGGCAGCAGTGGTGGCAGCGTGAGGGTTAGCAGAATGGGGGTTGGCAGAATGGGCTGAGCGGGTCATGTGACGGGACATGGCATGTGACCTCAGAATTTCAAAGCTATTATCGCATATTAATGCCTGCCGGAGCGCAACCCTGCCGGGCGGACGGCTCAAATTCTACATTGGCAACCACCACGCCGGGTATGTCTGGCCAGATTTTGCCCGAATCCTGGCCGGGGTAAGCCCTGATATGACACTGACGGACAGGCTGGTGTTGGCGGCGCATGCGGCGCCCCGCTTAAATGAAATCGCAGCGGCGGCAGGGGCGCGGGTGCGGTTTGAGAATTTTGATGTGCGAGAGGCTGTCGGCGGCCCGGTGCTGGCGGTGCTGGACCGGGGCGCTTTGCCGAGCTTTGGGGTGGTTGGGGTGGGGGTGCATCTGAACGGTTTGGTAAAACGGCCGGACGGCTGGCATTTATGGGTGGCCAAACGCGCGGCTGACAAAAAACTAGACCCCGGCAAGCTGGACCATCTGGTGGCTGGCGGCGTGGCGGCGGGCCATACACCGTTTGAGACTTTGGTAAAGGAATCCGAGGAAGAAGCCGCCCTACCGGCAGCGCTGGCGGCGCAGGCAAAACAGGTAGGGTGCTTTGCCTATAATATGGAGCGCCCCGAGGGTCTGCGGCGCGATGTGATTTATGCCTATGATGTTGTGCTGCCTGAGGATTTTATACCACAACCCGCCGATGGTGAGGTGGAAAGTTTTGCGCTGTGGCCGCTGGCTGAGGTGTTTGAGCGGGTCTCCAGCAGCGATGATTTCAAATTCAATGTGAATTTTGTGTTGGCAGATTTGTTTGTGCGGTTTGGGTTGGTGACGGGTGAGGGTGCGGTGGCTTTAAGGGCAGCTCTGGCGGGTGCGTGAGTGTGCCGTTGTGGGGAGGGGGAGGTTCCCGCCTGCGCGGGAATGACGGGATAACGAGATTGAATGACGGGATAACGAGATTGAATGACGGGATAAATTGCTGGCAATTACAGGCTGCCTAGCCGGTGGCTGAGGGGCGCTAAGGCGGCCTGGGCGGCTTTATAAATGGCGAATTGTTTGGTGTAGAGCGCGTGATGAGCGGCATCTGGCGAACCAAAGGCCACCCGCCGCACGCAGCTTGCCACGGCAGCCTCAGGCGTTGCGAAAACCCCCACCCCAACGCCGGCCAGCAACGCAGCACCAAAGGAGGCATCGGTGGTTTCCATCACTTCCACCTCCAGCCCGGTGACATCAGCGATAATTTGCCGCCAGGTGGGGCTTTTAGCCCCCCCGCCCATCAGCCGGATGGTGCCGTATTGCAGCCCCAGCGCTTGCGCGGCTTGCAAAACATCTCTGATGGAGAACGCAATGCCCTCATATAAGGCGCGGGCGAAATGGGCGCGGGTGTGGGCAATGGTCAGCCCGATGAAGTCAGCCCGCAAATGCGGGTCCCAGTAAGGGGCACGCTCACCTTGCAAATAGGGGTGAAAAATCAGCCCCCCGCTACCAGGGGGGATGGTGGCGGCCAGCGCGTCCATTTCGGCAAAGCCGCCGGTGGCGAACATGGTATCACGCAGCCAACGGTGCGCCGAGGCGCAGGAGTTGGTGCCGGTGGCGGTGTAATACAGGCCCTTGATGATGTGCGGGTAGCATGAAACTGGCGGGTGCACGCTTTGGCCAGCCGTGGCCAAAAACAACACCCCGGCGGTGGCTAGTTTCACCGCGCCGATGCCAGGTGTGATGGCACCCACGCCGAAAAACTCCACGGTGGTATCATTCGCACCGCAAATCAGCGGCGTGCCGGCAACCAGGCCGGTGAGGGCGGCGGCGGCGGCGGTTACGCTGCCCACAATGGCGGTTGCGGGTTTGATCGGCGGCAGGGTTTGCATGTTCCAGCCGATCAATGCGCAAATTTCAGTTGACCAGTTTTTGGTCGCATCATCGGCCATCAAAGTGCCGATAGCATCGGAAAAATCAGTCTCCCAGGTGCCGGTGAGGCAGTAACGCACATAATCCTTGGCCAGAAACAGTTTTGCGGTGCGGGCGATGCTGGCGGGTTCATGGTTTTGCAGCCAGGCCAGCATCGCCAGGGTCCAGGTGGGGTTTACGCGGTTCAGGCTGGTTTTAATCATCATGTCGCCAGCTTTGGCGTGCAGCGCTTGTGCTTCGGCAAGGCTGCGCTGGTCGCTCCACATGATTGCTGGGCGGATAACTTCGCCGCTGGCATCCACCAGCACCGGGATATGCGCACCGGCGGAAACGCCAATAGCGGCAATCTCAGTGGCGGCAATGCCGGCGGCGGCCAGTGCGGCTGGCACCGCCACACCAAGGGCCGCCTGCCAGTCTGCGGGGTTTTGCTCCGCCTGGCCGGGTTGTGGAATGTATGTGGTAATTGGGCAGCTGGCCTCACCTGCCAGATGGCCAGTGGCATCAACCACCATGGCTTTCAGGCTGCCTGCCCCCAAATCAATCCCCAGCGTGTAACGCATCAAAACTTGCCCCGGTTCAGCATCACCCGTAGCCTAATGCCCATGTCCGGCACTGCACAACTTGACCCCGCGTTGATCCCTGCCACGCACCCGCCGGTGCGAATCCCCATTATTGATTTTGCACCGTTTCTGGCGGGCACCCCGGCTGAGCGCGCCGCCACCGCTGCGGCCATCGGGCAGGCCTGCCGGGAGATTGGGTTCTTTTATGTCATCAACCACGGCATTGAGGCTGGTTTGATGGCTGATGTGTATGCCCAAGCCAAGCGGTTTTTCGATTTGCCAGTGGCGCGCAAGGCTGAGATTGCGATTGAAAATTCCGCCTGCCACCGCGGTTGGTTCCAGCTCGGGGGTGAAAACCTTGACCCCGCCCGCCAGACCACCGCCGGGGATTTGAAAGAGGGCATCAAAATTGGCCGTGACTTGTCGCCAAGCCACCCCCTGGTGCTGGCCAAAACGCCCTTGCATGGCCCTAACCAATGGCCACAGGGCCTGCCCGGCTGGCGCGCGGTGATGCAAGATTATTATGACCGCATGACCGGCCTTGGCACTGAGATGCTGCGGGCCTTCGCCATGAGCCTGGGGCTGGATACGCATTATTTTGACCGTTGGCTCACCACGCCAATGACCACGCTAGGGCCGCTGCATTACCCGCCGCAGCACGGCCACATCACCCAGGCGCAAATTGGCGCTGGCGCGCACACTGATTTTGGCTGC
>JAQNCT010000071.1 GCA_029077825.1 Acidocella sp.
GATGTCAGGCTCCTGGCCGCGCAACAAGCCGCCAATGTTGTGGGCGGTGGCGGTAACCATCGATTCAATCATGAATCCGGTTTTAGGCACGCCAACCGGCACCGGGGTTTTGCCGATGGGCGGGATGGCAACACAAACGCCGATGGAAAACACATTCGGGAAGGCGGTATTACGCTGATAAGCGTCGGCCAGAATGAACCCGCGTGGGTTGGTCAGCCCCTCGATGCCGTAAACAGCCGGCACGCCCCGAAACGGCGGCATCATCATGCTGAATGCAAAATCAAGTGTGTGTGTGGCTTTCAGGCTGGCGTCCTCGTTCAGTTCCTCAACCAGCATCTGCCCCGGTGTGACTTCCTTTACCCGCGCGTTGGTGACCCATTTAATATGCCGGTTGCGCAGCTCGCTCTCCAGCATGCTCTTGGTGTCACCCACGCCATCGAGGCCGAGATGGCCGATATAGGGTTCAGGGGTCACGAAGGTCATCGGTACCTTGTCCCGGATTTTGCGCTTGCGCAGCTCGGTGTCTAAAATCAGGGCAAATTCATAGGCCGGGCCGAAGCAGGAAACGCCTTGCACGGCGCCCACAACGATGGGCCCTGGGCTTTTGCAAAATTCCTCGAACGCAACAAAAGCCTGCTCAGCGTGGCCGGTTTCGCAGATAGACTGGGTGTTGGCATCCGGGCCTAAGCCTGGAATTTCATCGAAGGCAAGTTCGGGGCCAGTAGCAATGACGAGATAATCGTAGGGCACCGATTCACCGCTGGTCAGCGTGAGCTGGTTCAGCTCGGGCATCACCCGGGCCGCGCCCTCTGTGATAAAGTTAATTTTCTTCTTGGTCATGATCTTGGTCAGGTCGACTTCGATGTCCTTGCGTTCCCGCCAGCCCACCGCAACCCAAGGGTTGGAGGGGTAGAATTGATAAGACGGACCTTTGCCAATCACGGTGATATGGTCTTCCGGCCGCAACTGGTCAGACATTTCATAGGCCATCAGCGTTCCGCCCAGGCCAGACCCCAAAATTACAATCTCAGACATCGATTAATCCCTATTTAGTATTTAAGTATTGCCAATATATTCATTTATTCGTATATACGCAACTATGAAAATTGACCCAGAACTTATGCACAGTGCCGCCGGACAGGCGAGCGAGGTTTTGAAGTCTCTGGCGAACCCGCATCGGCTGGTGATTTTATGTCAGTTGATCGGGGGTGAGCGCTCGGTGGGCGAGTTGGCGGGATTTCTTGACTTGCGCAGCTCAACGGTTTCGCAGCATTTGTCGCTGTTGCGGCGTGACGGGTTGGTTTCGGCCAGGCGTGATGGGCAGACGATCTGGTATGCTATCGCCAGTGAAGTGGTTCAAAAAATTCTGGAAACCCTGTTCCTGATATATTGTGTCCCGGAGGATGCGGGGGCTCAACCGAATAATTTAATCTGTGTCGGCGATGTGCCGACACAGCCACGTTCTTCTTCAAAATTGAAAGGTTAGACAATGTTTTTCGGCTCAAAGAAATCTGACGTCAAAGATTTTACTCCTGCGGAGTTGCACGCAGCACTGGCAAACCATTCCGTGACGCTGGTTGATGTTCGTGAGCCGGGAGAATTTGCAGGTGCCCGGATTCACGGTGCTGTGCTGTTTCCGCTCTCCAGTTTTGACCCAGCCGCCTTGCCGCGTGACCCGGCGCGGCCGATTGTACTGCAATGTGGCTCGGGCAAGCGTTCACTGACCGCGGCTGAAATGTGCCGCAAGGCGGGGGTTGAGATTGCTGGACATTTGGCTGGTGGTATCGGCGCTTGGGCGCGCGCTGGACTGCCGGTAACGAGCATGGACCCGGCGACCGGTAAGGTTATCGACCGCACCTAAAATCTGGCGTTTTCTGGAGTAGCCCTCATGCGTATGTTTCAAATAGCCATGGGGCTGAGCTTTTGCGCCTGGGCCATGGTCGCCCAGGCCGAGCCGGCCCCGGGGAGCTTTACTGTTAAATTTGTTGAAATCGCTGATCAGAAAGCGGTTTTCGCGACGGTGGAGAGCGCGCATGTGGTGGCGGCCAGATCCCGTATCGGCGGTACGGTCACTTCGTTGACGGTTCAAAACGGTGACTCGGTGGTCGCCGGGCAGACGATCGCCATCGTAGCGGACCCTACACTGGTACAGCAGTTGCGTGCGCTTGAAGCCGACATAGCCGGGCAGAGAGCGCAACTGGCGCAAGCTAAGATCGATTTTGCGCGGGCTCAGGGGTTAATTCATAGTGGCGCGATTTCTCGTTCAACATTTGATCAGGCCCAGACAGGGGTGAGCGTAGCTTCAAGTGCCCTGACATCAAAAATTGCCGCGCGTGATGCGCTGAACCAGCAAATTGCAAAGGGTGCCGTGCTGGCGCCGGTGTCGGGCCGGGTGCTGTTGACGCCCGTCACCCAAGGGACGGTGGTCCTCAATGGCGATACCGTGGCCTCGATTGCGGAACAGAATTATGTGCTGCGATTGGATATACCGGAATATCATACGGCATTTCTTCACATCGGTGATCCGGTGCGGGTGGATGAGCGTGATGCTAAAACCGCATCGCCTGAATTTGGAAAAATTACCTTGATATACCCGCAGGTTCAAAACGGCCGGGTGGAAGCTGATGCCACCGCGCCAAACTTGGGTTCGTATTTTGTGGGCCAGCGGGTTGAGGTTTGGGTTTATGCGGGGGCGCGTCCTGGCATCGTGATTCCCTCGCGCTACATTGAAACGCGGTTTGGTCTTGATTATGTCAATTTACTGACCGCCAATGGCGGCAGCATTGCGGTTCCCGTACAACAAGGTGATTCGCAGCCGACACTGCTGATGCCGGACGGCATAGAGATTCTGTCGGGCTTGCATGCTGGCGATGAGTTGCAACTACCGGCTGTGGCCACGCCATGAGCCTTGGTATTTCTGGCGCTATTGCGAAGCGCTTCATTCGTTCACCATTAACGCCGCTATTTCTTATCGCTGCCGTAATGGCGGGGATGATCGCGCTGATGACGATTCCGCGGGAAGAAGACCCGCAGATCCATGTCCCGATGGTGGACGTTGTGGTGAACGCCGATGGTTTGAAGGCTGGCGATGCGGTTGAGCTGATCACGAAGCCGCTCGAGATCGTGCTGCGCGGCATTCCTGGTGTTGAGCATATCTACAGCACCACCGTTGATAATCAGGTGGTGGTCACGGCGCGCTTTGTCGTGGGCACCAATGAAGATAATGCGGTGCTGCTGGTCAATGATAAGATCAATGATAATCTAAATCGCATTCCCATCGGCATTCCCCAGCCTTTGATTGTGGGCCACGGGATTGATGACGTAGCAATTGTCACGCTGACTTTGACACCAAAAGCGGATGCGGCTCAGCAATGGGACCCCGGTGGGCTGACCTCGCTTGCAACAAAGCTGCAAGGTGAGTTGATTAAGGTTCCAAATGTTGGGATTACCTATATTGCCGGGGAGGATCCTGAGCAGATACGGGTGGAACCCGACCCGGAAAAGCTGATGCAGTATGGCGTGACTGTGCAGCAATTGGTGGCACGGCTGCAGGAGGCTAATAAAGCCTTCAGCGCGAACATGCTGCGCAACAACGGTGTGTTGAACGGCGTGGATGCCGGCAGCAGCCTGCAAGGGATTCCTGATATTGGTCTATTGTTGGTCACAACGCGTGATAATCGTCCGGTCTATGTGCATGACGTTGCGCAGGTTGTATTCATGCCGGCGCCCACGGAGAACCGGGTTTGGGCGTACACCAAGGATGGCAAACAATGGGCGCGTACGCCGGCGGTGACGTTGGCCATCGCCAAGCGGGCGGGCACCAATGCCGTTACCGTGTCGCAGGCGGTGCTGGCGCAGTTGGATATTCTGCAGGGTCAGCTTATCCCCGATGATATTCAGGTGCAGGTGACCCGTAATTACGGCCAGACCGCAACCCAGAAGGCCAATGAATTACTATTCCATCTGGCGCTCGCGACGGTTTCCATCGTTGTCCTGATCGGCTTTGCGATCGGATGGCGTGAGGCGGCGGTGACAGCGGTGGTGATCCCCACCACCATCTTGCTGACTTTGTTCGCCGCCGAGTTGATGGGCTATACGATCAATCGGGTGAGCTTGTTTGCTTTGATTTTCTCGATCGGTATTTTGGTTGACGATGCGATCGTGGTGGTGGAAAACATCGACCGCCATTGGGCCATGAAAGATGGCCGCAGCCGGTTAACCAGCGCCATCGAGGCGGTAGCCGAGGTTGGCAACCCCACCATTATCGCAACATTGACCGTGGTAACGGCGTTGCTGCCGATGCTGTTTGTCAGCGGGTTGATGGGACCGTATATGGCGCCGATTCCGGCGGTTGCCTCGGCTGCCATGGTGTTTTCATTTTTTGTAGCCATGACCATCGTGCCATGGCTGATGATGAAGGTTTCAAAAAATGCTGTCATTGACAAAAACCATGATGATCATGGCAGCCGGTTAAGCCGGCTTTACGTGTGGATTGCCAAGCCGGTTTTGAAGACCCGTAAGCGGGCGCTTAGCTTTTTGTTGCTGGTTGGAATGGCGACACTGGTCGCTTGCTCAATGTTCTATTTTGATCTGGTGAAGGTCAAGCTGCTGCCGTTCGATAACAAGTCGGAACTGGATGTTGTATTGAATCTGCCACCGGGTGCCACGCTGGAAGACACGGAGCGGACGATTTTCGCCGCATCGCGAATTGCTGGAAAAACCCCTGAGGTCGTGTCCATGCAGGCGTATGTTGGTACCGCAGCACCATTTGATTTTAATGGGCTGGTCCGGCATTACTATGCCCGCCAAACGCCTGAACTTGCCGAACTGCATATTGTTCTTAGCAACAAGGATGAGCGTACCCGCGAGAGCCACGCCATCGCCGTTGATTTGCGCCATCAGCTTGACTCTCAAATACCTCTACCCCCGGGTGGCGTCATAAAAGTTGTTGAGGTGCCGCCGGGACCGCCGGTGATCGCGACCTTACTGGCTGAGATTTATGGTCCAGATCAGGCGTCGCGGCTGGCTGAAGCGGAGAAGGTGAAGGCGGTTTTCAAATCTATCCCTTTCATTGTTGATGTGGATGATAGCTATGGCCAGCCGCCGCCACGGATGCAGATGACCGTTGACCAGGACGAGCTTGAGTATTTTGGTGTTCAGCAAAGTGATGTGAACGACACCATTCGCGACTTATTTGATGGCGTGGGCATTGGTTATTCTTATCGTGGCGCTGACCGCCCACCGTTGGAGATTGCCTTTGGTTTGCCCAAGACGGGCATGACCTGGAATCAGTCGGTGGCTTCGACGCCGATTCCGGAGAATAGCCTGCCTGGTGGGCGTGGGGTGGTGGAGCTTGGTCAGGTTGTCAGCGTCAGCGAGACGACAGGCTCGCGCGCCATTTTCCGCCGGGACGGGCATTTTGCCGATATGGTCACGGGCGAGCTGGCTGGGACATTTGAAGCGCCAATCTACGGAATGTTTGCGGTGGATGATGCGATTGCGAAAGCCAATTGGAGCCCTTTGCCTAAGCCCGATATCCGCTTTTTTAGCCAGCCTGATAATGAGGCGAAGCCTTCGTTGTTATGGGATGGCGAATGGCAGATTACTTACGTGACCTTCCGTGACATGGGTATCGCCTTCGGTGTGGCGATTCTGGGCATTTATGTTCTGGTCGTGGGTCTGTTCGGTAGTTTCAAAATACCTTTGGTGGTCTTAACTCCCATACCATTGACCTTGATCGGGATTATGTTGGGGCATTGGCTGCTGGGTGCGGATTTTACCGCCACCTCGATGATCGGATTCATCGCGCTGGCCGGGATTATTGTACGTAATTCAATCCTGCTGGTGGATTTTATCCGGCATCGGCAGACCGCCGGCAGGCCGTTGCGTGATGTGCTCCTAGATGCTGGTGCTATCCGTGCCAAGCCAATTCTGCTCACCGCCGTGGCGGCAATGATTAGTGCAGCCACGATTTTGTCAGACCCGATTTTTCAGGGCTTGGCGGTGTCACTGCTGTTTGGTCTGATATCATCTACCTTGCTCACGTTGCTGGTGATACCGGCCATCTATGTGGTGCTACGTGATGATAAAAAGCCTGCTACAGAACCGTAACAGCAGTCCCGATAAGGGGAAGTCTTTTTGGATGTAATGCTGGCGCGTGGGGCCGAACGGCTTTGCCAAACGCACAATCACCTCGCTGAGTGGATATAAGTCCACTAGGAGGCGCGTTTTCAGACTGTTTGACGTATCAGATAATCATGTTACCAATATGTCATATAGATAGGGTAACTGTCAGTTTGATATGGTTTACGTCTAACTTTTTGCGAAAATCTCAGAAACCAAAAATAATTGAGGAAAGGCAGGATTTTCGTGTGTTGGCCGGCACGTGGGCGGTGACTTAAGGGGCGGTAAGCCCAGCCTAAGATGTTAAAAAACACTGAGGATAATTGTTCATGAATCAAAAACTACTTATCACATTGCTACGTGATTTTTTTGCAATTGAAGACCCTGCCTTTCTGGAAACGGTCAGCGGCCAACTGGCTCTGGTTGAGTTGCCAGCCGGGGGCGCCTTGTTCCGGCAGGGTGAGATTGGCACTGACGTATATTTCCTGATCCATGGCCGGTTGCGGACCCTGGTGACCGGCCCTGATGGGCGATTGATGCCAGCGGGCGATATGGTTCCTGGTGACACCATCGGCGAGCTGGCATTTTTGAGCGATTTGCCGCGTGATTCAACCGTCGTTGCATTGCGCAGCAGCAGCCTGATTCGGATGGATTGTGCGCAGTTTGAGCAGACCCTCAAGGAGCGGCCGGAAGTTGCCATCTCAGTTATGCGCAATATGGTGGCGCGGTCACGCAAGGCGCAAACAATCCGTCAGGCGCCAGTGCCACCGCAGACGATTTGTATAATTCCGATAACCGATCGTGCCGACGCCTTGGATTTTGCGCAGCAGTTTCATCGGGCGCGGCTGGCGATGGGGGATAACGTTAAGTTATTGTCGGAACACGACCCTGTTGGAACCCGTTCGGCGGTCTCCAGCATGGAGGAGCAACCGCCGCAGGCACATAGTAGCTTTATTATGGTCGCTGAACGTAATCTGACTGATTGGTCGCAGACTTGCATCGGTCTTGCCGATGAAATTATTTTATTGGCTGATGCATCCTGCCCGCCTGTTCTGGCAGATATCGAAGCGGCCTTGCCGGTAAGCCAGGAATTTTCATCAGTGGATCAGACGCTGGTGCTGTTGCATCAGCCCGATACCCGCAGCCCATCCGGCACTGCGGCCTGGCTTCATAAGCGCAATCTCAAGCGCCACATCCATGTGCGGCGTAGCCACCCGGGTGACATGCGCCGCGTCACCCGCTTGCTTACCGGCCGTGGTATCGGCGTTGTGCTGTCAGGCGGCGGCGCGCGCGGGCTGGCTCATATCGGTGTGCTCGATGCGCTGGCGGAAGCTGGTATTGAAATTGACATCGTGGGCGGTACCAGTATCGGCTCAGTTATTGGTACGTTGCATGCCACGGAAGTGCGTGGCCCGGCGATGCGCGACGCCGCCCGGCGGGCTTTTGTGGAGGGTGGTAGCCCGGTGGGCGATTATAATCTGTTGCCGTTTGTCTCCATCTCGCGCGGCCAGCGGGCTCGCCGGCTCACTGAAGTGGCGGTGAGCGAGACAATGGGGCCGAATGGCGGCATTGAAGATTGCTGGACAAATCTATTCCTGGTGGCGGCGGATTATTCCGCATCGACGGAGGCTGTGCTGTTGCGCGGGCCATTAATCAAATCCCTGCTGGCCAGCTACGCGATTCCAGGCGTGTTGCCGCCCATAGCCATCGATTCACACTTATACATTGATGGCGGGACCGTGAATAATCTGCCGATTGATGTGATGGCGCGTCAGGGTGCCGGCAAAATTATCGCGGTGGATGTGCTGTCTGAGACGGTTCACGCCTATGATTTTGACTGGGTGCCGTCTCAGATAACTTTGCTGTTTTATCGGCTGGGGCGTTTGTTCGGGCGGCGGCCGAAGCACCGGGTGCCGGGCATCATCGAGATCATGCTGAAATCCAGCTTTATCAACGCAATCGCCCGGCAGCGTGAGATGCGCAGCCGGGCCGATTTGAACATTGTGCCGGCATTGCCGCGGGTCAGATTTCTTGATTGGAAAAAGCTCGATGTGTCCATTGAAGGCGGCCTGACGGCAACCCGCAGCCAGCTTGCCTCGCTCGAAGCCGGGATGCTGGCCAGCCTGCAGGCCAAAAAATGATCAGTTCCAACTCATGACCGCCACCCGCAAAACTTCGGTTGTGATGTGTTCTGATACTGGGAGCGGGCCACAGGTGGTGGGCGTTTTGGCTAGCAGTGCCGCTCAGGCGCCCAAAGTGCCTGTTAAAGCCTGTGTGCCAGGTAATAGTAATAGTTCTGAGGATGACAGCGCGCTGCCCGCCAGCCTTGGCCCGATGAAAATGGCACCCTTGTTTAAACTGCGTTCAACCTTGGAGGTCATTCAATATGTCGGTCAGGTGATGGCGTTTCAGGAGGAGCAGACAGCCGCTCACCCTGAGCGGCCGGAGCGCTGCATCACGCTTGAATATGAGAAACTGGATGGCCCGACCTGTAATGGCGGCGTGCTGTTCCACCTGACCGGCCCAACGCCGGGGCCATCGCTGGAGCAGGGAAATAGCGTCACTTACAATGGTGAGTCATGGTCGCTGCCAGACCCAGCACCTTGCATTAATCCGGAGCGTTGCGACCATACGCTGCAAACCATGTCGATGATCTCACTGTTATTGAATGAGAACAAGTCAGCCAAGGATATCGCAACCACCCAGGCGGTTCAGGTAGTGCCGTAGCCACCACCAATGGGGTATGGGTCTGTGCTTGGTACGCTCATGGCGTGAGGTGTGGCGGTGGTGGGAATGCGGCAGTAAATAAAGTTTCGTGAATGTTACAAATAACGGATGATTTGCGGTAGCCCGAAATCCAGCGGATCTCACCGGGAAGGTGCCGGGGTTAACCTGCTATCGGCAGGGCCGGGGCTTAAAACTCCAGGAAAACCGACAAAAATTAAAGTCTAACACAAGGCACCTGTCGATGGTTTCGTATCGATGCTGTGCGAGATTTTATTATTAAAACATCTATCAATTGGTCTTGCGAAACTCCGTCGGGATGCTAGGACTGTTACAATAAGCGCGTTTCGCATGGTACCACCGTGCGTTGTATGTCATTTTTGAAGTCTGGGGTCATCTTATGTTGCATGTATCGAATAAAATCGTCACGAAAACGGCGTCATCGGTGATTTTCCAAAAATCCTTGCTCTGCGGCGTCTCGCTGATCGCAGCGGGCGTGCTGGTTGGGCCTCGAGTGGCACAGGCGCAGGCCGTGCATGCGGTCAGCGGCATCACGGGTACCCCGGTTGATGTGTCTCCCTTCGGATTGATTGTTGACCCGGGCGCATTGCTGATCGGCGCTCCTGGCGTTTATAATCTGGTGGGTAACTCAACGACCCTGGTTTCAATTTCCGCCCTGGGTGATATCAACAGTATTTACACCAGCATTCAGTCCGCTGGTATCGTGAACTGAGGTGGTCCCCGAAGCTTGGACAGGAACTGGCTGGTGTTAAGATAGAATCCCGCCGGTTAATAATGCCTGGCTATGCGGCCAGGAGCTTGGTGTTGGACGGTATCACTTTACCTGCATAGA
>JAQNCT010000072.1 GCA_029077825.1 Acidocella sp.
CTTTAGAGTGTTAGCTTGTAGGCGTCGTAAATTAAATCCCTAGCCGTTTTTGCAGTTGTTCCATTTTGGCGTCGAGATCATTTTTGCGGATCATGTCCACTACCTCGCCATGTTCAACAACGTAGTGGCGATCAGCAAGTTTTGAGGCGAAGCGGAAATTCTGCTCCACCAATAATATTGTAAAGCCGCGGCGCTTTAGCACCCCGATCATGATGCCGATCTGCTCGACAATCACCGGGGCCAGACCTTCGGTTGGCTCGTCAAGCATCAGCAATTTGGCGCCGGTGCGTAAAATGCGCGCAATTGCCAGCATCTGCTGCTCACCGCCGGAGAGCTTGGTGCCGGGGCTCTTGGCGCGCTCCTTCAGATTGGGGAATAGCAGGTGGATTTCGTCAACGCTCATACCACCCTTGGCGATGACCGGTGGTAACATCAGGTTTTCGGTGACATTCAGCCCGACAAAAATACCGCGTTCTTCAGGGCACAGCGCTATGCCTGAGCGCCCAACGATATCCGGCCGGGCGTTGATCAGTTCGGTGCCATTGAATTTGATGCTGCCGGTGCGCTTTGAGATCATTCCCATGATCGATTTCAGGCTGGTGGTTTTGCCTGCACCATTGCGGCCCAGCAAGGACACCACTTCGCCTTCGCGAACCTCAAATTCCATGCCATGCAGCACATGGCTTTCATCATACCATGCGTTCAGTTCAGATACTTTAAGCATGGTCGGTTCCCAGATAAGCCGTGATCACATCAGGATGTTTTGAAACAGTCTCATAATTGCCTTCGGCCAGAATTTTGCCGCGTGTCAGTACCGTAATTTTGTCAGACAGGCCGGATACCACCGAGAGATTATGTTCCACCATCAGAATGGTACGCCCTGCGCGTAACCGGCTGATCAATGCCACAATGCGCACCACATCGGCTTCGGTCATTCCGGCGGTTGGTTCATCAAGCAGCATCAGCTTGGGTTCCAGCGCCAGGGTGGTGGCAATTTCCAACGCCCGCTTGCGGCCATAGGAAAGCTCGCCCGCCGGAATATTGACGGCATCCGTCAGCCCGACATCATGCAACAATTCATGCGCCCGGTCGTTATAGCGCTGTAAAATCCGGTCGGAGCGCCAAAAGTCAAAATTGGCGCCGCGTTCGCGCTGCAGTGCAATGCGAACATTTTCAACTGTGGTTAAATGCGCAAATACCGCTGAAATTTGAAAGCTGCGCACCAGCCCAAGACGGGCAATATCGGCAGGCTTTTGGGCGGTGATATCCTGGCCATCGAAATGAATGGTCCCGGATGTTGGTTGTAAAAACTTGGTGAGCAAGTTGAAGCAGGTTGTCTTACCAGCGCCGTTTGGCCCGATCAGCGCATGAATGCTGCCGGTCTCGATCCGCAGATTGACGTCACTGACGGCTGTGAAGCCGTTAAATGCCTTCGTCAGTCCGGATGTTTCCAGAATTGTCTCAACCAAATCGAATCATCCCAAGCAAGTGTACTTATTTGGGATAAGCAAATCGCATAATTGTAGTGTTCGTGCAACGCCCGCCGCGTGCCAGCTGAATATTTTAAGCGGTTTGTTGGCGGTATTTTCTAAATAATAGGGTTCCGAGAGAAGCAGATACTATAAAAGTGACGACACCGATGAACAGCATGTTCATATGGCTCGGTGCACTGCCCCGGCCGATCATCGCGAAAATCACCGTCTGAGGAATGAATCCGATCAGTGATGCTGCCATAAATGGCAGCGCCCGCACCGAGGATAAACCAGCCGCCATGTTCAGCAGAATGTTGCTGCCCACCGGCATCAGCCGGAAGGTCAGCGTGGCAATGAAGGGGCGTGCCGCCAAAGTGGAGTCAATTTTGCGCAGCACCTTGCCGAAGCGGCGTTTGACAAATTCACGCCCAACCGCGCGCGCCCAAATGAAGTCCAGACCGCAGGCCATCATCAGGCTTAGCAGTGCAATCGCAACGCCGCTCCAGGTGCCAAACGCATAACCGGCCACAAACGCCGGGATCTGCCGGGGCAAACCAATGGCAGTGAGAAGGGTGGCCACCAGCAGATACATCGCAGGTCCCCGCACCCCGCCTTGCGAGACCATATCCACCAGGGTGGATTGCGCAGTGCCGCCGCCTAGCAGAGGCAGACAAAACGCCAAAGTCACCATCGCCCCGGCCATCAGGGCTGGCTTTAGCGCGGTGTTGGTGAAGGCTGAGACGCTGGCGGATTTCATCGTGGGCCTCATAGGTTCGGGTCAATCTGTGGCAGTCTCCAGCGCCGTTGCAGCCAGGCCACGCCCAGCAAATCAACCACGCCAACTTTCAAACGGTCCCAGGTGCCATAATGCGATGCACCGTGTGCGCGCGCATGATGCCGGACCGGAACCGAAATAACCTTGCCACCGGCGCGAATAAACAGCGCCGGCAAAAACCTGTGGATATGATCAAAATGCGGCAGTTCGAGGAACGCCTGGCGGCGGAAAAATTTCAATCCGCAGCCGGTATCGGGCGTGCCGTCCTTGAGCAGCCGGCCACGCACCGCATTGGCAATTTTCGAGCCCCAGCGCTTGGCCTCGGAATCCTGCCGCGCGATGCGATGCCCCGCGATCAGCACCGGGCTGGCTCCTGCCGCCTCGGCGGCCAAAGCTGCATCGAGCATCGCGGGAATATCAGCCGGGTCGTTCTGGCCATCGCCATCGAGTGTTGCGATATATTTGCCGCGCGCCGCTCTTACGCCGGTGATCACCGCGGCACTTTGCCCGCAGCTTTGCTTATGGCGCACCCGCACAAGTGTCGGCAGCCGTGCGGCAATGTCAGCCAGCACCGCTGGCGAATTGTCGGAACTGCCATCATCGACATAAACGATCTCATGATCGATATTGCCTAATACGGCACTGATCGCGGCAATCAGTGGGGGAATATTTGGCGCTTCGTTATGCACCGGCACCACCACCGAAATCATCGGTGTTCCGGCGGCAATGTCAGGTTTGGTCTGGGTCAGTGATTCAATGATCATGCAACTCACTCAGACGCCTTATTACGGCAAATTTGCGGCTCAAACTCGGCCAGAAAAATCCCTTTTGCACCAATACCGCCGGGTTTGACGCAAATGGACAGAGTTTCATTTTCAAGCCATGCCAGCGGCCCAAAACCGGCACCAGCTTTTAAGCATCCGATGCCCAGGGCGTTGAAAACTTCATGCGCAGTTGCGCACCCTGCGATAACGAACCGGCGCACGCCACTGGCCGTCAGCCCTTTGGCAATCTCACCCAAAATCGCTGCCGCCGGGGCTTGGGCGGTGATTTTATCAGTCGGCACCGAACTGCTGATGATGAATGCGCCGTGACCGATTTTATCCGCCGCCCAGGCCAGCGCTGCGGCTGCGGCACCGGGGGCGCTGACCTCAAGGTCGAACACCGGCAACGCGCAGCGGGCCGCACCGATCTGGAAAATCGTCTGCCGGTCAAGTGCGCCTGATAATATGGCAACGGGCCCGGTGGGCGGCGGCGGTGCGGCCTCATGCGCTTGTCCGCCCAGCCAGGCAGCGCCACCGCGCAAGGTCAGGCCCGAGGTCGCTTCAAGGATGGCGCTACAATCATCATCATTAATGGCATCAATCAGCGCCAGGGTCTTGCCTTGCTCTTTCAAGGCGCGGCATTGCCGCCGAATGGCGAGCGCGCCGCTCACCACAATGGCATGGGGCACCAGCCCGACACTGCCCTCTAGCGCGCTGCCGAACGCCCGCACCATATCCCCCCGTAAGCGGCCGGATTCAAATAAATGCCCCTGGTACATGGTGCGCCCCATTGCGGGGTCAGCCAGGCAGGCCGCCATGAATCCAACCCCGGTACTGGATGTCAGCTGGTCGATCATCGGGGCTAGGCTAGCGGGTTCAGGGATAGCGGTCTGGTTACCGAAGGTGAAGAAATATTGCGAGCGCCCCAGTGCGACCGCCGCCGCGATTTCCTGTGCCGTTAAATCAATGGCTTGCGGGATTAATACCTCTACCGCACCGGCCTGCTCGGCGCCCCGCCCAAGCTTGCGGCCTGGCCCAAATGCGCCGACCAGGGCGATGGCGTCTCGCAGCGTTGCTGCCAGACCGTAAATACTCATGAACCTGATAACGTCATGATTTTGTCATCCATAACTATAACAAGTGGCACCCCGAATGCTTCGCCGCCACAGATTTTTAGCCGCTTTGCTTTAACTTTTAGCAAATGTGACATATTTGCCGCACTGCAACATAATCAAAGCCGCCGGGGCGCTTGGCTTGTGGCCAGCCCGTCGCTATAAGCCGCCCCAATCCTGGGAATCGGTGGTGATCAGCCCAGGATGAAGATGAGGATACTGACTTCATGCTACTATCTTTGCCACCGGATTATCGGCCCTCGGATGACGAGGCGTTCATGAACCCCATGCAGGTTGAGTATTTCCGTCAGAAATTGCTGCGCTGGAGGGCTGAACTCGTAAAAGAAGCCAACGGCACCCTGGCTTCGCTCGGCGAGGGAGGAATTTTGGAAGCCGATATTACCGACCGTGCGAGCGTGGAAACTGACCGGGCACTGGAGCTGCGCACGCGCGACCGCGCCCGCAAGCTGATCAGCAAAATTGACCAGGCGCTCGCCCGGATTGAGAACGATACCTACGGCTATTGCGAGGAAACCGGCGAGCCGATCGGGCTGCGCCGCCTCGAAGCCCGGCCGATCGCCACACTTTCAATCGAGGCGCAGGAGCGCCACGAGAAAATGGAGCGGGTGCATCGGGACGACTGAGGTTTTTCCTGGGTGGTTCTTTGGCTTTGTGCTGTACTAACTCTGCGTTATTTCCTGCTTAGTCAGCCTCTTCTTCCTCTTCAAGCGCTGGTTTTGCGGGCAGTGAATATGATTGCGTCAGCCACCGCCCGAGGTCGACATCGGCGCAGCGCTTTGAACAGAAGGGCTTAAATTCAGGGTCGGTAGGTTTTTTGCAAACCGGGCACTGGCTCATGGGGCGAGCATTTCATGCAATTGGGGGCGGATGCGGGGGCGGGTGATTTCGGCGAAGCCGAGGTTAGAAAACCCCAGTAGTTTGCTCGGCAGCGGGTCAGATTTTAGTGCCAGCGTTAGTGGCTCGATCAGCCTCATGCGCGCCTTGGGTTTCATGCCGGCAAAATCAATCACGATCGCGCCAGATAAATTGCGCAGAATCATCTGCCGGATGATTTCAGGGATCAGCGCGATGTTCAGTGCCATTTGCGCCTGCGGCTTGGCATTCAAATCGCCGCTGGCGGCGCCGGCATCAATGTCAATCGCGGTGAGCGCGGCGGTGGCGGCGATGTGCATTTTGGCACCCTGCCCCAAAGCGGCGGTGGGTTCGGCCAGCCCGGCGATCTCGTCCTCCAGCACGGCATCGAAGGCATCGGCCTGGTAAGCCATGCGTGCGGCCATAGTGGGGCGCAAACGCGCGATTAACGCATAATCGTCAATAAATACCTCGGCTTTAGGAAAGCGGCGCAACAATTCCGGCAGCGGGCCAGGGCCACGGCGCAGCAGGCCGGGCCGGTCAGCCGGCGGCTCGGCCAATAATGCGAGACGTGGGCCTTTGCCGCCTTGCGGCGCGCGGGTTACTTGCACGCTGATGTAGCTGCCCTTGCTCAGGCCGGGCGCGCTGGCGCTGTCCGGCAAAAACCCATCAACCCCACCGAGATCAACAAAGCTGCCGGCCATGGCTGGCAGTTTGGCGGTAAGGCGGCCGGTGTAAATATCGCCCACACCATCGGGTTGCGCCAAATTCCATAGGATATATTCGCGCAGCTCATCGCCGTTCACCAAAGCGATCCGGGCGGTATCCCCACGCACCGAAACCGCTATGCGCATCATGGCCGGTAACCCAGCCCACGCAGAAGGTTAGCCGTTTCATGCAGCGGCAACCCAACGACCCCCGAGTAGGAGCCTGCCAAATAATCAATGAATGCGGCTGCCTTACCTTGGGCCGCGTAGCCGCCGGCCTTACCCTGCCATTCGCCGCTGGCCAGGTAATCTTGCATCTGGGTGATATCGAGCCGGGCAAACCCCACCACGGACATAACTGTTTTGGTGGCTACCCGGCCATCAGCCGCGCGCACCGCCACGGCGGTGTAAACCCGGTGGCGGCGGCCCGAGAGCAAGTGCAGGCAGGTCTCAGCCTCGCTCAAAAATTCAGTTTTGGGCAAAATTCGCGCCCCGGCGGCCACCACGGTATCAGCGGAAATGACGAATGCCGCGTGCGGGTAGGCAGCCAGTTTGGCCAGGGCCATGCGCTGTGCATACACCCGCGGTGATTCCTGCGGAGCGGCTGATTCGTCGATATTCGGGGCAAAAACCTCGTCCGGCTCCAGGCCGATCTGCGCCAGCAACTGCAGGCGGCGCGGGCTGGCCGAAGCCAGGACCAGGCGGTTTATTTGAAGCGGAATGTGATCCGACCCTTGGTGAGGTCATAGGGGGTCATCTCGACATTCACCCGGTCCCCGGCCAGCACACGAATGCGGTTTTTGCGCATTTTGCCGCTGGTATGGGCTAAAATCACGTGTTCATTGTCAAGTTTTACGCGAAACATCGCGTTCGGCAGGAGCTCAGTGACCATGCCACTGAATTCGATCATATCTTCCTTAGACAAACAAAAAACCTCGTAAATTGTTATAAGTAGCCTGCGATGTGGGCCGAGTTGCCAGCCTGGTCAAGTTTCTGGTCATGTTTTGGTCAAGCGTACCTGCACTGATTGCGCATGGGCAGTCAGGCTCTCGGCATTGGCCAACGCCACCGCTGCCGGGCCGATTTCTGCCAGGGCAGCGTCAGTGAGCGATACGAAGGTGGTGCGTTTGAGGAAATCAAACACCGAAAGCCCCGAGGCGAAGCGGGCGGTACCGGAGGTGGGCAGCACATGGTTTGGACCGGCCACATAATCGCCGATGGCTTCCGGGCAGTTTTTGCCGATGAAAATCGCCCCGGCATGATGAATTTTGTCGAACATTGGGGCAGGGTTAGCCAGCAATAATTGCAAATGTTCGGGCGCGATGCGGTTGGCGAGTTGCGCCGCCTCATCCCAGTTAGCCACCAAAATGATCGCGCCATGATCGCGCCAACTGGCCGCGGCAATCCCGGCGCGCGGTAGGGTCTCAAGCGCTGCGTCAACCGCCATTGCCACCGCTGACGCCAGGGCGGCATCATTGGTGATGAGGATAGATTGCGCGCCTTCGTCGTGCTCGGCCTGGGCCAGCAAATCCAGTGCAATATGGCTGGCGTTGTTATCAGCATCAGCGATGATCAGCACTTCGGATGGCCCTGCGATAGAATCGATCCCTACCCGGCCAAACACCTGCCGCTTAGCCTCGGCCACATAAGCATTTCCCGGTCCGACGATGCGGTCCACCGGCTTTATCAGCGCGGTGCCATGGGCAAGTGCTGCCACCGCCTGCGCCCCACCGATGCGGTAAATTTCGGTTACACCGGCAAGTTGCGCTGCGGCCAGCACCAGTGGGTTGAGCACGCCCGAAGGTGCGGGCACGCACATGGCGATGCGCGAAACCCCAGCCACTTTGGCAGGCACAGCGTTCATCAGCACCGAGGAAGGGTAAGAGGCTTTGCCGCCCGGCACATAAATGCCCACAGCATCCAACGGCCCCCAGCGCAGGCCAAGAGTCGCACCGGCGGCATCAGTGTATTTGATATTTTGCGGCATCTGCGCGCGGTGAAATTCCTCAATACGTTGTGCGGCCAGCCTTAAGGCAGCCAGAAGTTCTGGTGGCGTAGCAGCCGCGGCTTGCGCAATTTCATCAGCTGTTATGCGCATATCATTCGCTGTAAGCTTCACACGGTCAAACTGATTGGTGAAATCCACCACGGCGGCATCACCATCACGCCGCACGCGGGCAATGATCTCACGTACTGTATCCGCAACTTCCGGCTTAGCGCCGCCGGCGCGGCTTAACAGGCCGGTAAAATTGCTTTCAAAATCTGAATCGGTGGTGGTGAGGCGTTTCATGCGGCACTTCGTGCCGCGAGGTTGCGGGCGGCCAGCGCGTGGCGGAAACGCTCGATCCAGTCAGAGATTTCATCAGGGCGGGTTTTCAGGGCGATGCGATTAACAATTAGGCGCGAGGAAACCTCAGCGATGACATCGGTTTCCACCAGGCCATTGGCTTTCAGAGTGCTGCCGGTTTGCACCAGATCAACGATCAAGCGTGACAGGCCAAGGCCAGGGGCCAGTTCCATCGAGCCGTTCAGCGCCACAATCTCGGCCTGTACGCCGCGGGCGGCGAAATGTTTTTTGGTAACATTGGGGTATTTGCTGGCCACCCGGATGCGGGAGATGGCGTTCAGGTCAGTGGTTCCAGCGTCATCTTTGGGTTCGGCCACGGAAATGCGGCAATGGCCGATGCCAAGGTCAAGCGGTGCGTAAACTTCCCCGTAGTCAAACTCCATCAATACATCGCCACCGCAAATCCCGATATCAGCCGCCCCGAAGGCCACGAAGGTTGCTACGTCAAACGAGCGCACGCGGATGACATCTAGGTCTGGGTGGTTGGTTGGAAACCGCAGGCGACGGCTGGATTCATCAGCATAGTCAGCTGCCGGGACAACGCCGGCAGCTTCTAGGAGTGGGCCACATTCATCAAGGATACGGCCTTTGGGGAGTGCGAGGACAATCGACATGGCGCGGGATTACCACCGCCTGCCTCAGGCGGCTAGGCCAGGCGTTCGATGTTGGCCCCGCAGGCGGCGAGTTTTTGCTCGACTGACTCATAGCCACGATCAAGATGGTAAACCCGGCTGATGATGGTCTCACCCCGCGCGGCAAGCCCGGCCAACACCAAGGAGACCGAGGCGCGCAGGTCAGTGGCCATAACTTGTGCGCCGGAGAGATGTGGCACCCCGCGAATGATGGCCGAGGCACCGTGGGCGTTGATCCGCGCCCCCATACGGTTGAGCTCTGGCACATGCATGAAGCGGTTTTCAAAAATAGTCTCAGTAACCATCGAGGCACCTTCGGCAACACTCATCAGGGCCATGAATTGGGCTTGCATGTCAGTTGGGAAGCCGGGGAAGGGTTCGGTTACGATGTCGATGCCATGCAAGCCGTTTTTGCGTTTCACTGAAAAACCGTTGCCGGCTTCGGTGATGATGACACCGGCGTCGCGCAGCGCGTGGATGACAGCGCCGAGGTCGTCGGCGCGGGCGTTCTCGAGGAAAATTTCACCGCCGGTGATGGCGGCGGCGCAGGCGTAGGTGCCGGCCTCGATCCGGTCGGGGATGATGCCGTGTTCGGCGCCGTGCAGCGTCTTGACGCCGGTGATGGTCAGCCGGTCGGTGCCGACGCCGCTGATCTGCGCGCCCATCGCGACAAGGCAGG
>JAQNCT010000073.1 GCA_029077825.1 Acidocella sp.
GACACCGGCTTTTGTCAGGGCAGCCAACAGAGCGGGTTTGTCGAGAACGCCCTCATGGTCGGCGGTCTCTAGAGCGCCGGTTGGCAAATTGATGGCACCTGGAATGGTGCCGGGCCTGGCGACCACGGGGGACTTCACCTTGCCATCAAACTGTTCCGGCGGTCTGGCATCCACCATCTGCCGGTCGTGGGTTGTCAAATTTGCGGCAATCTGGGCGATAGTCGCAAACAAGGCTGGGTTGTAATGTGCCGTGAATGTTGCCGCGACGGGTGACGCCGCACCTGTTGCCACCGGGTCGGCCGCGTTGGCAAGCCAAGCCTTGTCGCCGCCATTCAGGATCGAGACATTTTCCTGACCTTCGACGCGCAGGGTCCAATAAATCCGCGTTGTCGCATTAAAGTCACCCGCCGTGGCACCGGCGGGGACCAGCACGACGCGGCTGGAATTACCAATGCCGAAGCCGCCGATCACCTTGCTGATCACATCATCAGGCGGCAGCATCTGAGGAACATTGTCGCGGGTTACCCGCCAGTTGTCGTCAAGAAAGCCGGTGAACACGGCGCCTGGTATATGTTCAGCCAAAAACGCTGGTTGTTGTTTGTCATTGTCGTACACTTCAACAACCACGAGTCCAGGCTGGTGCAGGTTGGCCAGCAACCACGCGGGCGTTACCAAGGGGGCTGCCGGTTGTTGCGCCAGCGCCGCTGGGGCGGCGCCAGTTACAAGTGCCGCGCAGCATCCGCCAGCGAGAAGAGATAATCGGATTTTTGTGAACATTCGAAGGCTCCCTGACAACATGGCATAATTGCCAAAACTCAATGGAAGGCCGTACGAGATACTAAGGCCGCGCAAATATTGCAGCGCAGCGTACCCGTACAAAACGTGTATGTTTTTAGAGCAGTTTTTTGCAGCCTGCACATTGACCTAGATCAATGACGCTGCGCGCCCATAACGATTTAAGTTATCGTGGAACAGCTCATGGTGTGAGATATGCAGCGCCGCGATTTTCTGAGGTTAAATGCGATTGCCGGTGCCAGTGCGTTACTGGGGCCTTCGCTGGCTGGCTGCAGCCAGCCGGCCGAGTGGCAACGGCTGATGACGGCTGGTCCGGCGACGATTAAGCCGACGGCTTGCAATATGTGTTTCTGGTCCTGCGCGGCTCAGGTGCATGTGCGTGACGATGAGCCGTGGAAAATCACCGGCCATCCGGATGATCCGCACGCGATGGGCCGACTTTGTACGCGTGGCACCGCCGGGCTTGGTGCCTATTATGATCCAAATCGTTTGATCAAGCCGTTGCTGCGGGTTAACCGTGGCGGCTCGCAGCAGTTTGACGTAGTGAGTTGGGATGACGCGTTGGGCTTCATTGCCGGGCGGCTTGAAAAAGTCGCCAAGGAGCATGGGCCGCAGGCGCTCGCAACACTCGTGCATGGTCCGGGGGCCAAGCATTTTGTTCATTTAACAAAGGCTTTTGGCAGCGACAGCATTTCAGAGCCAGCCTTCGCGCAGTGCCGCGGCCCGCGCGATACTGGGTTTTACTTCACCTTCGGTGAGGGAATTGCGTCGCCCGAGCAAACCGACATGGAAAATGCCAAGTGTGTGGTGTTGATCGGCACGCATTTGGGTGAAAATTTGCACAACAGCCAAGTGCGGACATTTGCTGACGCCATTCGAAATGACGCCACCATCATCACGGTTGATCCGCGCTTCTCGGTAGCGGCTGGGAAGTCAAAATATTGGCTGCCGATCCGGCCGGGGACCGATATTGCCCTGCTATTGGCCTGGACAAATGTGATTATGGCTGAACGGCTGTACGACGCCGATTATATCAATCTCAATACGATCGGCTTTAATGCGCTGGCCGCATATATCGCGCCGTTTACACCGGAATGGGCGTATGTTGAAACGGGCATCGCGGCTGATGTGATTCGAAAGACAGCGCGCGTGATGGCGGCTTCGGCACCGGCGACTGTCATTCATCCGGGCCGGCATACAGTGTGGTGGGGTGATGACACACAACGTGCCCGCGCGGTTGCGATCCTTGCGGGGCTGCTAGGAATCTGGGGGCAAAAAGGCGGTTATTATTTGCCGGAGGCCGTAAAGGTGCCTGAATATCCGCTGCCAGCCTATCCGGTTCCGAAAAAATCATGGCGCGATATCACGCTTCCAAAATTTCCGCTGGCCGGGCAAGGCGTTACGAACGTGATGCTCGACAATATGGTAGGTCCGGATGCGTATTATAAAGCCATGATTGTGTATGATACGAATCTGCCGATGACCATGCCTAATTCACGGGCGACCTTGACCAAGGCGGCGCAGTCACTGGATTTGCTGGTGGTGGTTGATGTGCAGCCTTCGGAGATGACCGGATTTGCCGATGTGGTGCTGCCGGAATGTTCGTATCTGGAGCGGTATGACCCGCTGCGGTCGGAATCTGAGCGAGACCCGTGTATTGCCTTGCGTGCTCCGACGCTGCCAGTACAGGGTGATTCCAAACCTGGCTGGTGGATGGCCAAGGAGATTGGCCATAGGCTGGGGCTTGATCAATATTTTCCTTGGAAAGACTATACCGAAGTGCTGGATTGGCAGCTCAAGCAAGTGGGTAGTTCACTCGCTGAGATGCAGACCATCGGGTTAAAGATGTTTCCGCGCAAGACGCCGGTTTACTATCAGCCGGGCGCACCGCTGACTTTGCAGACGCCGAGTGGTAAGATCGAGCTTTATTCACAAGCATTGGCTGATGCAGGGTTTGATCCATTGCCGCGCTTTACGCGTCATGCGCAAAGGCCGGATGGGTTTTTGCATCTCAATTATGGTCGTGCGCCACAGCATTCTTTTAGCCGGACGCAGAATAATCCGGTACTGTATCAATTGATGCCGGAGAATCTGGTCTGGATTCATCCTGATACGGCCATGAAGTTTGCTATAGATAATGAGAGCTATGTTCGACTGGTCAATCAGGATGGCGTGGTGAGCAATAAGGTCAGGGTACGGATTACCGAGCGCATCCGGCCGGATTCGGTCTGGATGGTGCATGGTTTTGGCCATACCGCGGAGGGACTGACCTTGGCGTATGGCAGGGGGGCTGATGACTCCGCTTTGATGACGCGGGTTCTATACGACCCCATCATGGGAGGTACCGGGATGCGCGGCAACTTCGTAACCTTTCAGAAGGAGGCAGCTTAATGGCGCATTATGTTATGGTGATTGACACCAAAACCTGCATCGGCTGCACCGATTGTGTGGATGCCTGCCGGATGGAGAATAATGTTCCGGAAGGGCTGTGTTTTGACTGGGTGGTGGAAGTTACCACCGGGCGTTATCCGGAGTTGAAGACTGAGTTCCGCTCGGAGCGCTGCAATCATTGTTCGCGCGCCACGTGCGTAACGGCCTGCCCCACCGGGGCCAGCCAGTATTGGAATGACAGCAACATCGTGGTGGTGGATGCATCGCGCTGTACCGGTTGCAAGGCCTGTATCGCAGCCTGCCCGTACGATGCACGGCTGATCATGCAGCCGGAAGGCTATATCGGTAAATGTACTTTCTGTGTGCATCGGGTGCAATATGGGCTTGATCCCGCTTGCGTGGCGGTTTGTCCAGCCAAGGCCATGCATTTCGGCCGGCTCGATGACCCGGCCAGTGAGGTTTTCCAGCTGTTGGAAAGCCGTGAATCCTATTCACTGAATCCTGAAACCGGCAACGAGCCGAACGTGTTTTACCTGCGCTAACCAAGGAAACCTGATCATGCATGAAGAGGTTCTCTCAAGTGTTATGGCCAACGCCAGAGTGGTGCCGCAATTGGCCATCTGGGGCTGGCAAATTGCTATCTATTTGTTCCTCGGCGGGTTCACCGGCGGTATTATGGTGTTTTCCGGCTGGGCGCTGATAACCGGGCGCGATGAGCAGACGCCGTTTGCCGTCAGCCGCGCCCCCTTGGTCGGATTTGTCGCGCTGTCGGTCGGCATGACAGCGCTGTTCTCCGATCTGGAACGTCCGCTGCATGTATGGCGGTTTTATTCAATTTTGCATGCCACCTCGCCGATGTCCTGGGGTGCGTGGATTTTGCTGCTGGTGTTTCCGGCCATTATTGTGCTCACGCTAGCTGGCTTGCCGCTGGGGTTTCCGGCTTTGACAAAATTGCTGCTGAATTTGCCCCTGGTGGGTAAGCCGCTGGTGCAGCCGGTGTTCAGGCTTTGCTTTGCCTTGCGGCGGCCAGCGGCCGCGTTGAGCATGGGGCTGGGAATCGCGCTTTGCATTTATACCGGCATTCTCTTGTCTAGCTTCAATAGCCGGCCGTTCTGGCATTCGGCGCTGCTGGGGCCACTGTTCCTGGTCTCCGGCCTTTCAACTGGTGCGGCGATGATGATTTTGGGCGCGGGGACCGCGCATGAGCGGCATTTGTTCGGGCGGATTGATCTGGGGTTGATCCTGGCGGAGCTGACCCTGCTGGGCTTGTTGTTGATCGATATGCTGAACGGTAATTCCATGCAGCAAGGTGCGGTGGCCTATCTGTTGGGCGGCGATGGTACGATGCTGTTTTGGGCTGGATTTGTCGGCTTCGGGCTTGGTCTGCCGCTGCTGCTGGAAGCGGCAATGTGGCGGCGCTCCTTCATGTTGCTGGCCAGCTTTGCCTCGGTGCTGGTGCTGGTCGGCGGATTCCTGCTGCGTGATATCGTGGTGACGGCGGGCCAGCAAACCAGTTGGACGCAACTGCATAATCAATTCAACTCAGATTTGCTTAGCAATCTTCGTAACGATGGCGAAGACCCGAATAGCCGGTTTTAAGGAGGATTTCATGGCCAAACGTAAGATGTACCAACCCTCGCTCTCAGCCTTGGCGGTGATCGCCGCGATGGTTCCCTGCCTGCCAGCGGCGGTTTCCGCCTTGACACCGTTTGCGGCCGCCGAGGCAGCAACCACCGATGCCTCCTCGCTTGCTGCATTGGCGCAGATGGTGGTGCGAGGTGAGGATAGCGTCAGTCCAGATTATGTGCGCAACAAAATACTGGCGGCGCAAAATGATTTCATCCTGGTTGATTTGCGTGACCCATCGGCCTTTGCGGCGGGGCATATCGAGGGTGCTATTAACGTGCCGCTAACAACCATTTTCGATCCGAACCAGATTGTGAAGCTGCGCCGGGTGCCGCAGGTGATTGTTTATGGCAATGATACCGGCCAAGCGGCTGAAACGGCAATTTTACTGCGAGTTGGCGGGGTGCCCGCCATGGGTATGCTGGGCGGGTTGGGCGCCTGGACCAAAGGGTTGGACGAGGAGGCGACAGGTCGATCGGCGGCAATAGTGCGGGCTCTCAACAACTGCCCGGATATTGTGCCGGCGGCCATTCCGCCATTGAATGTCGCAGTGCCTGCAGGTTTTGTAACAGCGCCTGCGCCGTCCGCTCCGGCAATGTCTGGTCCGGCACCGGCAAAGCCAAAGGCAGCGCCGATCCAGCTAAACGGCACTTGCGGATGATCTGACCCGCTGCTGGGAGAGCTTGCGCGATGTAGGCGTATCGTGATGCGACGATTTGCGGCGATACGCGTCTCGCACTGGCCGACAAAACTGATAACTTATGAAAGCAGCGCCGCCGCGCGATGTTCCAGCGCGGTGATCACCGGGCCGAGCATGTTGGGCATCAGATGGGTAGCGAGACGCTCCATGGTGCCGGAGCGGAAGACCATGGTGAGATCGGCTTGCACCAGGGTTGTGCCAACGGTGGCTTCGGTGAAACGCCAGGCTAAGCGGAAATGCCGGAAGGGACCGCCGTCGGCTTGAATGACCAGCCCGTGCGGCGGATCAAAATGCGCCACTGAGTGAAACTGTTTACGCAGGCCAACCAGGCTGACGATTTGTTCAACCTGCGCGCCTGTTGCAGTCCGTCGCAGAATACGGGCGGCCCGCCAGCCCGGCATATAGGCCGGGTAGGATTCAACATCGGCAACCAGGGCGTACAAGGCCGCGGGCGGATAGGCGAGGCGGCGTTCGGCGTGGCAGTCTTGCGGCATGGTGTCTTATGCGCTTGTGGGGGCAAAAAGTGGGGTGAGGTCGATGCATATCCGGTAATCGCTGAATTTGTCGCCTACCGGCCGCCAGACCTCAAGAACCTCATGCCGCGATGCTTCGATGGATTTGAAAAAATTATCAACCATTGTTTGAATGGCGCTGCTGCCACGCGCACCGGACCAGTTGGCAAAGACAAAAACGCCGTCGGTGGCGAAATAACCCGTGAATGCCGTGGCGTTCATGTTATCCGCCGTTGCAAACACAGTCTCGGCAAATTGCCGCGCCGGACGTTGTATAAAATTCACCATGTATCTCCTGATGCAGGGTAACATCTGCCGGTTTTGCGTGGCGCGGGCGTTGACTCAGATCAATGGCGGAATACCCGCCAAGCAATGCGTAGGATTTCAGTGATTTTAAAATTCAGCAGATGGGTCGGCCAGAAAAGTTCCCGTTTATCACAGATGGTTGAGGTGCTGAACCGGGCGATTTCACCCAGCAATGCTTCGCTTGTGGCATAGGGGCCGGTTTGGCCGATTTCCTGATCAAGCCGGATGCGTAAATCCCGTGCCTCGCGCAGGCGCTGCGCCACCCTAGCTCCCCGGCGGCGCGATATCCGGCCATAGGAAATTTTCAGCGCATTCAATCGTTCGCCAGCGTCATAAGTGGCATCAACCAGCTCTGCGCGGGTCATCCAGATTGTTTCATAGTTTAAAATCTGCTCCCAGCTTGGCTGCAGCAGTAATTGCCGATGTTCTTCCAGGGTGCGGGCAAACAGCACATAACCGAAGCGTTCGGGGTCCTCAAAGCCACGGCTGCCGGGGTCAATGAATGGCCCCATTGGTGAGATAAAGCAGGAGAGGCGCGGGTCGCTCAAGGAGAACAAATGCTCGCAATAATCGATCGAGGCCATGACCGAGGCATGTGTCTGGGTGGGCAAGCCGATCATGAAAAATATATCGAGCCTTGAACAGCCTAGCCGCAGCGCTTCGGTAAACATGGTTTCCATGGTCGCGTTATCATATTCGCTCTCACCGCCCTGTGCTTCACGCACCGCCTGGTCATGGCTTTCAGGGCTGAATTCGATACTCCAATGGCGTATGTTGGCGGCGATGTCTTCAAGAAACCATATTGGAGGCACCGTAAAAAATTCAAAGACGATTTCGTTGTTAATTCTGGCCTCGCGCAACCCGTTTAAAATAGCGCGCGCGTAGTCCGGGTCGGCTTGCAATAGATCGCCTACAATGAAAATTGGCGCATAGGTCAGGCGGCTGATGTCCTGAATGTTTTTGATCATGCTGGACGGGCTGCGGAACACCGGCTTTTTGCGTCTGGTCACATGATTGCAGGCCGTTTGTGAGCTACCGCAGGTGACGCATTCATAGGAACAGCCCTTGACTGAAAATACCACGGTGATGGGGTTTTTGGTCCAGCCATCGAATGGCATGATGCTTTTTGTATCCCGGTAGCGGATCGCCATTTCAACCATCTGGTCGGGGCGCAGGTCAGCGTTATCGAGCGTATCGGGAATATAGGTGAGCGGGTTGATGTGGGTTTTTCCGCCCTGCTTCCAGGTCAGGTTGGGAATGGCGTTAAGCGGGCCACCGCTGCGCAAGCTAAGCAATAGCTGGTGTAATGGTGCTTCGGTGCTATCGCCGCGTAAGATATAATCGACATCCGGGTAGGTGATGAGCTCCTCGTGATAATAGGTCGAGGATAGGCCGCCCATAAGCACCGGCACGTTGGGGTGTACCTGCTTGGCGATGCGGGCAATTTCCAGCGCTCCGTGGCAATGCGGCAGCCAATGCAGGTCGATCCCGATGACGGCTGGCTTGAGCTTTGCCAGAAACCGCGCCACGTCAAAATGGTCGCTCTTCATCATTCTGAGGGCCAGATTGACGATCCGGACCTTTAGCCCACGCGCTTGCAGATAGCTCGCCATGGTAAGGAACCCGAGCGGATACATCTCAAAGACGGTGGAGGAGGGGATTAGGTCGCTAACGGGCCCGTAAAGAATGGCCCGCTTGCGAAAATCGTAAACACTTGGGGGGTGGAGCAACAACAGATCAATATCTGCCATCGCTACGATATTTTACCTGAGCTGTTTTCCAAAATACGCAACGGATCGCCAGTCCAGCCAGCCATCAGATGCTGGCCGGTAATTCGGGTCACACCGCAGCCATCAGTACGGTGCGGGCGTTGCATTATTTGAATGCACAACCTGACTTGAGGCCAAGTTTTTTAAAGATCATCGCAGCGGGGCAGACGCCGGTGAAGCCGGTTTGCAGTAAATTCAGGCCGACAAATGCGGTAAACAAATAGAACCAAGGCGAAATCAACCAGCCCAGCAACAGGCTGAGGAGGGTCATGAAACCAGCGAACGAAAGAACGGCACTATCAATTGTCATTTTCAGATCCTTTTTAAGTGGTGGCCTGGCGGCGGACCCATTGCAAAATTTGCGGGGCCGTCATCGCGCCAGCGTTTTGAGCTTTAAGGGTGCTGCCTGAAAACAGCAGCAATGTGGGGATAGAGCGCACCGCATATTTGGTCATGGTGGCAGGTGCCGTGTCGGCATTCAGCTTTAATAACCGTACCCGCGGCTCTAATTGCGCCGCGGCTTGTTCATAATGCGGTGCCATCGCGTTACAGGGGCCGCACCAGGGCGCCCAAATGTCCACCAGCACGTCAATGCCGTCATTTTGGATATGACGGTTCAGAGTGCTTTCATCCACGGATAGCGGATGCGCCGTAAAAAGCGGCTTATGGCAAGCGCCGCAGACAGGCGCTTGCGCAAGCCGCTCGGCCGGCACGCGGTTTATGGTGGAACATTCAGGGCAAACCAGGGTTATTGCGGCCATGATGAAGTAACTTTTACGCCTTTTATGGGACCCGGTCCAACAGCTTTGGTATTTTCAGCTGCTTTAACATGTAGCGCTCATAAAACGGTTCGCTCTTGCCGACCTTGATTTTGCGCAAGAAATATTTTTCAAACCCAGCCTTAGCCAGATGCACCCATTTGCCACTGCCTGACCAATTTACATTACGGGGCGGAATTTGGGGCTGGGCCACGAATGCCACGCCACCGTCGCCAAAGTCAGCTAGGCAAATGGCGTTCAAGCTTGGCTT
>JAQNCT010000074.1 GCA_029077825.1 Acidocella sp.
ATCCACAATGCCGTTGCCGCCGTGCATATCACGTGACATCCGGGCAATTTCCAGCGCTTTGCCACAGGAATTGCGCTTGCAGAGCGAGATCATCTCCAGTGCTGCATTACCATCATCCATCAAGCGGCCAAGCTGCAAAACGGCTTGCAGGGCCAGAGTGATTTCAGTTTGCATGTCCGCCAGCTTTTTTTGCACCAGCTGCGTGTGCGCCAACGGACGGCCAAACATCTGGCGGTCCATGGTGTAGCTGCGGGCCGCGTGGAAGCAGAATTCAGCAGCGCCGATAGCACCCCATGAAATGCCGTAGCGGGCGTTGTTCAGGCATGAAAACGGACCCTTCAGCCCCTTCACATGCGGCAACATATTCTCAGCCGGAACAAACACATCGGTCAGCATAATCATGCCCGTTACCGAAGCGCGTAGTGAGAATTTACCCTCAATTTTCGGGGTCTCAAGGCCTTTCATGCTGCGCTCAACAATGAAGCCGCGAATCTCGCCTGCATCATCCTTGGCCCAGACCAGCAGCACATCAGCGATGGGAGAATTGCTGATCCAGGTTTTTGAGCCGTTTAGAATAAACCCGCCATCCACAGACTTAGCGCAGGTGCGCATTGAAGCTGGGTCAGACCCCGCATCCGGCTCGGTTAAACCAAAGCAGCCGACAAATTCGCCGGTTCGCAATTTTGGCAAAAACCGGTCTTTTTGTGCCTGTGAGCCAAACGCCCAAATCGGGTACATCACCAGTGAGGATTGTACCGAGAAGGCGCTGCGGTAGCCGCTGTCCACCCGTTCAATCTCACGCGAGACCAATCCGTAGGACACATAGGACACATCAGCGCAGCCATGAGAATCAAGCGTGGCGCCCAGAAACCCCAGAGCCCCCATTTCGGTCATGATATCGCGGTCGAAGGTTTCATTACGAAACGCCATCAGCACCCGCGGCTGTAATTTTTCTTGCGCATATTCATGCGCCGCATCGCGGATGGCGCGTTCCTCCTCGGTCAACTGCGCATCAAAGCGTAGCGCGTCATCCCACTGAAAACCGGTGAATTTGCCCTTTTTGCGGGTGGTTTGGCTCGCAACGGGTCCAATCACATTCATGCCGCGATCTCCGCTTTACTGTTGCCCTCCGGCGACGCGTCGAGGCCGGACTCATCATACAATTCGGCCTCAGCCAATTTGCTCAGCGAACCGCGTTTGCGGATCAGCATGAAAGCAGGAACATCACCGCCGAAACCACGCACGCTTGGCCCATGATCATGACCGCGATCAAAACGGTCATGCCGCTCTTGGCGCTCGCCGCGCTCGGCAAAACGAGGCTCACGGCGACGGTATTCCTCGCGTTTTGGTGCCTCAGCAAACGGCTGCTCAACCTGCCCAGCTTCAATGCGCACAGTTTCAACACGCGGCTCAGCGCGGGTTTCACCACGCGGCGGGCGGGCATTGCGGTCACGGCGCGGTTTTTCGTCGCGCGGCTTGGCAGTTGACCTGGCGGCTGACTTCTCCACCGGCTTGCCACGCCCCCGGCCACGGCCACGCCGGCCGTCATCCTCAGACCATTCAGCAGAGTCCAGACCAGGAATTTCGATGCGCGGAATTGGTGCTGCAATAAGTTTTTCAACGGCTTCCACAGCCAATTTATCGTCCGGCGTCGCAATGGTGAACGCCCTTCCTTCACGCCCCGCGCGGCCAGTACGGCCAATGCGGTGGACGTAATCCTCAGCGTGGTGCGGCACATCGAAATTGAACACATGGCTTAACCCGCCAATATCGATCCCACGGGCTGCCACATCAGAGCAAACCAGCAGCCGGATTTCATTGGCTTTGAATTTTTCCAGCGTGGCAAATCGTACTGACTGCGCCAGATCGCCATGCAGGGCACCAGCATCAAAACCGTGCTTGAGCAGTGATTTTAGCAAAATATCAACATCGCGCTTACGGTTGCAGAAAATCAACGCGTTCTGCACATCCTCAGACTTGATCAGCCGGCGCAATGCCTCACGCTTATCATGGGTCTGCACCAGCACCAGACCGCTGGTGATGGTGGTGGCTACCGAAGCCGGCTTGGAGACGGTGATTTCCTTTGGGTTCTGCAAAAACGCATCAGCCAGGCGACGGATTTCCGGCGCCATGGTGGCCGAGAAAAACAGCGTCTGGCGGTTTTTCGGCAGCATCGCCACAATACGCTCGATGTCCGGGATAAAGCCCATATCCAGCATCCGGTCGGCTTCGTCGATCACCAGCACGCGCACATCATTCAGCATCAAGCCGCCGCGCTCGAACAGATCAATCAGGCGGCCGGGAGTGGCGATCAGCACGTCAACGCCCTTGGTCAGAGCATCCTTCTGGTCGGTCATGCTCTCGCCGCCGATCAGCAGCGCGTGGTTGAGCTTGAGGTATTTGCCATACGCGACGAAGTTTTCAGCCACCTGCAAGGCAAGTTCACGGGTTGGTTCGAGAATAAGCGAGCGCGGCATCCGGGCACGAGCGCGCGAGCCGGAGAGAATATCAAGTAACGGCAACGTGAAGCCGGCGGTTTTGCCGGTGCCGGTCTGGGCACAACCCAAAACATCGCGACCCATCAGCACGGTGGGTATCGCCTGCGCCTGGATCGGGGTGGGGCGCAAATAGCCTTTATCATGCAGAGCCTGCAAAATGGGAGCGGAGAGCCCTAGCGGCGCAAAACCATCCGCATCCTCGGCATCCTCATGCGGCTCACCTTCACCCGGCTCGCCTTCATTCAGCTCACCTTCACCTAGCTCATGTGCAGGCTCGGCCGCCTCATCGGCCACGGACTCGGGCTGGGCTTCAACCATTATGGCAGGTTCAGCGTTAGGCTCGGCATCAAAAGAAGTTGGAGCAGACTGCGCCACTTCGATGTTCTGGCTATCGGACAATCAAAAAACCCGTTCGTAAAGGAATTGACGTACGCGTTGCACGTACACAAGCGCAAGGGCGCATTAGCAAATGCCGTATCGGGAAAAATTACAGAAAAGTCAAGAATTACGGGCCGTCGCCGCGCTCAACCCAGCCGGTCCAAAGCATCAATGATCGGGCAATCCGGCCGGTTATCACCGTGGCAATGCGAGGCCAAATGCTTCAATGTCTGGCTCATCGCCTGCAAGTTAGCGGCCTTTTCGTCCAATGCTGCGATATGGCGAAGCGCAATAGCCTTGACCTCAGCGGAACTGCGCGAACGGTCGCGCCACAAGGCTAGCAGATGGCGGATATCCTCGATCGGAAACCCCAAGTCCCGGGCTTTTCTGATAAATCCTAATTCATGAATATCCCGCTTGCTGTAATGCCGGTAGCGATTTTCAGTGCGGGCCGGGGCGCTGATTAGGCCAATACTCTCGTAGTGACGGATCATTTTAGCGGAAACGCCGGTGGTCATAGAGGCATCACGGATGGTTACAAGCTCAGTCATGAGGGACTCCAGCGCGTTAAACGTAAGGCGTTGCCGAGTACGCAGACGGATGACGCTGCCATCGCCGCACCGGCCACCATGGGTGAGAGGATGCCAAAAGCCGCCAGCGGAATGCCAACTAAATTATAAATCATCGCCCAGAATAAGCCCTGCCGCAGGGTCGACCAGATTTTGCGGGACAGATACAACGCATCGGCCACCAGCATAGGCTCCGGCCGTAACAAGGCGAAATCGGCGGTTTCCAGCGCCACATCGGCACCCGTACCAATGGCGATGCCAACATCAGCTTCAGCCAGGGCGGGCGCATCATTCACGCCGTCACCCACCATTGCCACCACCAAGCCGGCCGCGCGTTTGGCCGCAATGATGGTAAGTTTTTGCTCCGGCGAGGCTTCGGCTATGATCTCGCTGATACCAAGTTCAGCCCCGATGGCGGTCGCGGCGGCGCTGCGATCGCCTGAGAGCAGCATGACCTTACAACCTAGGCTGCCGAGCCGCGCGATGGCGGCTGAGCAGCCGGAGCGCAGCGTGTCAGCAAAGGCGAACCCAGCCAACACCTGCCCATTCGCCAAAGCGAGGTATGAAATTGTGGCGGTGGCTGGCAGCGTGGCGGCCGGGATAGTGCCACCGGCATCCTCGATGAGACGCTGTGACCCCAGAATATAGCGCACGCCGTCCACCACCCCTTCGACGCCACGGCCTGGCAAGGCGCGGACTGACTCGGCGGGTTTGGCATCAGCACGGCGCAAGGCGGCGGACAGCGGATGAGTGTCAGCGGCGGATAATGAAGCTGCAATTTCAAGTGCTTCCAGATCTTTGTTCAGACCAAAGCTCTGCGCGCCGATAAGCTTCGGCTTGCCCTCAGTCAGGGTGCCGGTTTTATCGAACACCACAAAATTCACCCGGGCGGCGTGTTCCAGCGCATCGGCATTGCGAATGAGAATCCCATGTCGGGCCGCAACGCCAGTCCCGGCAAGAATGGCGGCGGGTGTTGCGAGGCCGAGCGCGCAGGGGCAGGCGATCACCATCACTGAAACCGCGTTGATAATCGCGCTCGCCATGCTGGCCCCCGCAATGAGCCACCCGCCGAAGGTGATCAGCGCGATCACCAGCACAATCGGCACAAATACCGCCGCAATCTGGTCAGCCAGGCGTTGGACTTTGGGCTTGGAGGATTGCGCGGCGTCGATCAGCCTGGCCATCCGGTCCAGCAGCGTCTCGCCAGGCTGCGAGGTGACACGCATCGGCAGCACCGCATCAAGATTCATCGCCCCGGCCAGCACAGTGCTACCGGCGGCGTGCACCACCGGCAGGCTCTCGCCGGTGATGTGGCTTTCATCAAAGCTTCCCATGCCCTCAAGGATGATGCCGTCCACCGGCACACGCTCACCGGGGCGCAATTCCAAAACATCGCCCCGCTGCACGGCGGCCAGCGGCACATCCGCCTTGCCGAGGACATGGGCAATGCTGGGGCGCAGTTTGGTCAGGCTGGAAACCGCTTTGGCTGCGTCACGCTTGGCGCGGCCTTCAAGATATTTGCCGAGCCGGATGAGGGTGATGACCACCGCCGATGATTCAAAATATAATGGCCCAGTGCCAACGATATAATCATAGGCTGAAAGACAATACGCAGCTGAGGTGCCGAGGGCGACCAATAAATCCATATTGCCAGCGCCAGCGCGCGCGGCCTTGAATCCAGCCCTATAAAACCGCGCACCCAGCCAGAATTGCACCGGCGTGGCCAGGGCAAATTCCACCCACCCCGGCAGACGCAACAGCATCCCCAACAATAATGGGGCCGACAAAATCGCAGCGGCGATAAGTTCGTAAAGCTCCCGGTGACCGATCTGCGGACGGGCGGCGGCCCGCGCCGTGGCCAAATATCCAGCCTTTTCCACGGCCGCGATCAAGGCTGGCAGTTCGGTTGTGGCGCTGGCTTCGAGATGCGCGGTCTCAGCTCCCAGATTTACGGCTACCGAGGTGACACCGGGAACCTTACTCAAGGATTTTTCAACCCGCAGGACGCAACTCGCACAGGTCATACCCCCGATGGCGAGGTCGAAAGTCTGAGGTGCGGTAATCTGATCCATGGAATATGATATGAGGTTCCCATTATAGGAAGGTCAAGCGCTTGACCTTCCTATGGAGGCAACCCTTATCAATGACAGACACGAGGAGAATATCATGACCCAGGTCCACCCACATCAATTTGACGTACCCGATATGGATTGCTCGGGCTGCGTGGCCTCAATCGAGCGCGCCGTTCATAAGCTTGACGCCGCCGCGACGGTGAGCGCTGATTTGACCACCAAGCGGGTGGTGGTGGGCAGTACGGCGGCAACGCCCGATATCAAGGCGGCGATTGAAGGCGCAGGGTTTGACGTAAGGACAGCGGCTTAACCGACGCGCATCCCTGACAATATGGCGAACAACACTACCAGAAAAATAATCAGCACCACAATCGACACCGCCCAGCGCAACGCCAGGTAATTGCCTGCCACCACGCCCCTGCCCTTGCCGATGGTTTCCACCACGATGGTGATGAAGAACCCAACCAGCAGGAGAAATACCGCGAATGCCGGGGCGTTGAAATGAATCATGACGATCAGCGCGATCCAGCTGATTAACGCCGGGATGACGCCAAACGAGAGCAGTTGGCGTTCCGCGCCCAGTGTTGCCGGGGTAAGCGGCACGCCCTGCACCGGGTGAGCGGTATCACGCAAAGCAAAGCCCCAATGCACGGCGCCGATGAAGGATAATATCACCGCACCGTAGGACACCAATATCTGGGTGGCGATCGGGGATTGCAGCGGGTCAAACAAAATCACCATGCCGGTGATCAAAAATGGAATCAGACCGGCCAGGCTGAACAGAATGGCGATCGTGAAGGGTTGGCGCATGGCGGTGTCCTCCGGTGATATTTACAGATAGGGGTTCATGGTTCGATTTGGTAGCCAAGCCGTTCAATAACCGGCTGCAGCCGCGCCAGCACTGGGTCCAGATGCTTTAAATAGGGCCGGTAACGGTAGCGCGAACGGTCATAGAGTTTTTCGGTCACCTGGGCGTAGCTGGCGGTCCGGGCGTAACGGGTGTTTTTCTCAAAGCTCAGACATTTTTTATCGAACGGCACGCCTATGAACTCCAGAATTTTGCGGACATTGGCTTCCTGGTCCACCACCATGTCCTCATAACGCACCGGCAGATACCGCATTTTCAAATTGTCTTTATAGTGTTCCAGTAAATCTGCGATCAGCGCGAAATGCTCGGCGATGGTTTCCATCTGGGCGGCGCAGAAAAACCCGTGGGTGAGATGATTGGAATAGACCGACAGGAGAACATCCAACGGATGGCGGATTACATGGATAATCGGGGACTGCGGAAACAGCATCGAAATAAGGCCAAGATGCGTTTCATTCAGCGGCATCTTGTCGGTGAAGAAATCCGCGCCCTCGCGGAAAATGCCACTTTTGGCGGCGCGGTTGAGGTAATAGTCGCGTAATTCATTCAAGCCGTCGCGCTGGTCACCCATCCAGAGTTCCACCAGCGCTTCCGGGTAGGAGAGCGGGCTGGCCAGCAGGCGCGGCATGATGTTGGTGATGTCGTTGATGTAAGGCAGTTCATCACCGGCGGAAATTTTCGGATGCACGCTGAGTGTTTGTTCGATCAGCGTGGTGCCGGAACGCGGAAAGCCGATGATGAAAATGGGCTGCGGCATATCGGTGCGGGTGCTGGCCACTGGTAATGTGCCGACGCGGCGCGCGGTATAAAAATTTTTCAGACGCATGACGAGGTCGCTGGCGGCATCGCGCATATAAGTTCGCCCACCGAATTCAATGGCGCGTTTTTTGGCGGTATCAAAGGCGTCAAAGGCTTCATCAAAACGGCCTAACTGATCGAGCAATCGGCCTTTTTCAGAGAGTTCAGCCGGCCCCAGTTTAATCGCGGGCACGCCATCCGCCGCCTCCGGCTCGTGTAGAATCGCCAGGGCTTCATCGGTGCGTTTCAAGCGCGATAGCACAGTAGCGCGGGTAAGCTGGACGCTAGGGTTATCAGGCGCCATTGCCTCGGCTTGATCCAGCAATTTCAGCGCGGCTTCAAACTTCCGGTCGGCTTCCTCCATGCGTGCCCATCCCAGCACGGTCTGAATGACATCGGATTTCAATTTCATTGATTTTTCATAAAGCCCGCGAGCTTCATCAATCCGGCCCTGGTTTTTGAGGTTCCAGGCCAAATTGGCCAACGTGATCGGCTCATCCGCGCCCGCCAGCTCAAGCACTTTACGGTAATGATATTCACCCACCAGCGGACGGTTAGCTTCCGTGAGAGCAAGGCCCATCAGATTATGCGCTTGGGCGTTTTGCGGGGCGATACGGATGGCGTTGCGGGCGTGCATTTCGGCTTCCGCCAGCGAACCCCGGTTGATCAACATCAAAGTGAGTTCATTGGTGGCCCAAAAATTATTAGGGTTGAGAGTGACCACGCGGCGAATAATGACCTCGGCGGCAATCATGTTGCCAGCATCACGCAGCAGCCGGTGATACAGCAGCAGGGCATCCTCGCGCCCTGGCGCCAACTCCAGGAATTGTTGCAAAAGCACCATGGCAGCCGCGGCATCGCCTTGGTTAAACTGCGCCTCGGCTTGTGCCAGCATTGGCGTCAGGGCGGCGGTGGAGCCGGCCGGGCTGAGAGATGCTAAATCCAACGCGCAGCATTTCAACTGTCGCAATCCACTGCCGCAGGGGCACAAGCTAACTTCAATCATGAGCTGAGACTAACCCCGCCTCAGAATGAACGCCAGAGGCCCCTACCCGCCCGTGCAAACCGGCGGATAAGGGGGTTAACCGTTAGTGAACTTCCGCGGGCTGCTTCTCGCCGGCGCCATCGTCGTCTTCAGATTCCGGCTTGGGCAATGCCGAAGCTGAGGCCGGGGTGGAGGTGCCGGACGAGCGCGAAAATGTCGCCCCTGGCGTCGCTGAGCGGGTCCCACCAGCCGCGCCCGCCATGGCTGACGATCAGGATCTCGCCGGGGCCGCGGCGGTATTTGAGGCTGCGGCGGGAGCTTTCGGCGCGGTCGAGCCGCCACGGCGGCGCCGTCTGCTCCAGCACGGCGGCGCAGCTCACGCTCGCCTTCAGCCGTTCGATCTCCTCGTCATGGTCGCGCATCGCCCTGCCTCCGTCCGGGATCGGCTGGGCAGGGGGAGCGTCAGCTGCTCCCCTTCTTCTGCCTGCACCTTGCCCGTGGGCCGGCCGCGAAGCCGGCGCGGGTCAAGGGCGTGCCCCGGCACGGGAGCGCGCAGCGCGACGCACCCTTGAGGCGCGCCCGGCGCCAGCGGCAGCGGGTTGCTGCTCCGTCTGCTGCTGTTCGGAATTCCCTGCGCCTGCTTGCGCGGGATCGTCACCCGTGAGGGCCGAAACCCGCCAGCGGGGTTCGGGGCAACGCCTGGAGCCCGGTCCGCAGGACGCGCCACGCCTCTCGCGCTCTGAGCCTGCCCCGGC
>JAQNCT010000112.1 GCA_029077825.1 Acidocella sp.
GCGTTGCTGGTATCGTGCGCCAAACCAGAACCGCTAAGTTTAAATCTGCATTCTGAAAAACTGGCGCGCCCTGGTGGAGTCGAACCACCGGCCTCAAGATTAGAAGGCTCATGACTCAATATAAATAACAGCAAATTAGCCAAACCTAATATGCTGTTATCCCCATATAGGCGCCAATAGGTTACATGCCGACTGTCTAACGCGGGCACGAGATGAAAATTGCCCGTAAGAACCATTTTTATCTCGTGCAGTGCCACCGCCTGCACCCTTAGAAAATTCTTCTTCAACGGCGCGTGGCTGGAAGGTAGAATAGATCGATCATTGTGAAAGGCTTACCTGTGATCCAGATCGGCGTGAAAAGTGACATCGAAAAACTGGTGGCGAGCCTGTCGGCATTCGATGAAAAACAACTGCCCTACACCGTGTCGCGGGCTATCAACATGACGCTGCTGGACGCTCAACAGCAAGTTCAGCTGCGTATGCCGGGAGAATTCATTTTGCGGCGAACTTGGATCGTAAAGGGCATAAAAGTGGTGTTTTCTCACAAAACCAATCTTGTGGGTATGATTTTTTCACGCGATCCATTCATGGCTCGCCAAGAATATGGCGGGAACAAAATACCCATGGATGGCGGCAAGAACATCGCTGTCCCGCTGGCTGCCCGGCCTAACGCCTCATCGCTTATCCCTAAGGCGTTGCTGCCCGCCAACCTGGGCAAAGCCAGCTACACCATCAGTTTAAAGAGCGGCAAAGAGGTGGCCCGCAAAGGTATTGCCGGAACCGCGTTTCGGCTGGTGTCAAACGGCAAGACTTACCTTGCGTTGCGCACGGCGGCCGGGCTGCAGATGATGTATCTGCTCGTGCCATCAACCACCGTTAAGCCACGACTGAATTTGGGTGAGATTACGCAAGCGGTGGTTAAGGAGCGGTTTGCCATCAATTTTTTTGAAGCTGCGAAGCAGGCGATGGCTACCCGCCGCGCGGGCGGAAACCTTACAGACAAGCCCTAGCGCCGCCCTCGATGCGCCCCACCAGGATGCGCCGGTTTAGCTGGCCGCATAGGTTTTGCCGGCGCCATACCCTTGGGCCGCGCCGGGCCTTTATGGCCAGCTTTGAGCTTGCGCACCGGGTTTTTTAGTTTGGCGTGGTGCGGCGCTTTAAAATCGCCGTGTTTCATGGCCCGACCGCCACAGCGCTCTTAATCGCCGCCACATCATCTGAACAGCCCTGCCCCCACTCCCATAGCCGCACCAAGTAATCTGCCACCTGGCTTTGGAGCGTTGCCACCGGTACAGCGGGCGCGATTCCGCAATCCAACAAGCTTGGAGGTAGTTTCTGTGTGATAAAAACCGTCTTTGTCACAGTGACCGGCGGCGGAGCGGTGGCGCAACCGGATAACGCCAATAAAATAGCAAAACGGCCGGTTAACGAAAACAGCATTGCTTGCGGGTTCATTCGTCAATTCCTCCATAAGAATTTGGCGCATATGGCCATTCCGGAATTGTCACAGTTGTGC
>JAQNCT010000015.1 GCA_029077825.1 Acidocella sp.
GGTCATGATCAAGAAAATTGGCGCTCGCGTGCTGAGTTGGCTGAAGCGGCTTTGGCAGAAGCAAGGGCCGTTACCGCCGATAAGCTGATTCGGGCGGAGTTGAAAGCGGAAGCCATAAGGGCAGGGATGGTTGACCTTGATGGGTTAAAGTTTTTGGACTTGGCTGAGATAACGCTTGACCGGCAGGGCGAGGTTACCGACGCGCCAAATATTTTGGCAAAATTGAAGCGTGCGAAACCTTGGTTGTTTGGTCAAAGTGCTTCATCATCAGCAGCGGCGCATGCGCCACGGCCAGAGCCGCCGCGGACGCGCCATGCCAACGAACTATCGCATGAAGATTGGTTGACAGCACGGGCGGCGTTATTGCGCCGACGATAATTTTTGGTGTGATTATAACTAGGCTAATCAGCGATGGATGGCGTCGCGATTGCATTTTTATTATGCTCTAACTTGAAGGATATTGCCTATGGGCATTCAGAATTTTCCGGCTGCTTTGCAGCCGATTATCATGCAAGGATTTTTGGAGCGCGAATTTGAGATGTCTCTCAAGTCACGTCTCGGGTATCGGCTGATTGCCGACCGGGAGGAATTTTCAGTTGGCATTGGCGAGACGTTGACGAAGACCAGGGCCGGGTTGAAGCCGAGCGTGACGGTGCCCTTGGTGGCTTCAAGCAATACAAACTTGGATAATGGTCTGACGTCAACCAACTGGGGTGTTGAGCAATATACAATAAGTTTAAATTTTTATGCGGCAACGCAGGATTTAAACATGGTGACAAGCCGCGTGGGGATTGCGACGCAGTTCTTGCAGAACGCCGCAACCAATGGTGAGCAGGCCGCGCGTAGCCTGGATGAGCTAGCCCGCAATGCGCTGTTTGCACCGTATTTCGGCGGTAATACCCGCGTGGTTACGACGTTGAGCGGTGCCAGTGCCAATGTTGAGGTTGATGATATCCGTGGTTTTCAGACGGTGTTTGTTAATGGCGTGCAGCAGGGTGTGTCTTCGACATGTCCTCTGACGGCGACCGTGGGGATGAATACATATAATATTGTCGGGGTGACGCCGGATACGGTAAATATTTCGACCGCGCCGAATGGCGTTTCGGGTGTGTTGTTATTTTCAGGTAACGTGACGGTGGTTGATGGCACCGCTGGAAATGGCGTGAAGGCTGCAACGGCGAGTTCGATTGTGCGGCCAGCCAGCCGAACGACTACCGCAAATTTGCAGGCGACAGATACGTTGACGATGGGAAATTTGCTCGATGCAGTAGCGTTGCTGCGGCGTAATGCGGTGCCATTGGTTGATGGTGTGTATAATTGCTATTTAGACCCCGTATCGGCCCGGCAGCTATTTGCGGATTCAGATTTCAAGCAGTTGTTCCAAGGGGCAACTTCGTCGAATCCGGTGTTCCGGCAAGGGATGGTGAGCGACTTTTTGGGGCTGCGATTTATTACGACGACAGAAGCCTATGTGCAGAATCATCCGACGATTGGTGGGCTGTATGTGCGACGCCCCATTGTATGTGGCCAGGGTGCGTTGATTGAAGGAGATTTTGCCGGAATAGCGGCAGACGATGTGGCGCCAAAAGATAGTTTGGTGAATATCATTGATAACGTAGCGATGGTGACGCGAGAACCGATTGACCGGCTACAGCAGATTATTGCGCAGAGTTGGTATTGGATTGGCGGGTTTTGTGCGCCGTCTGATACGACGACGACGCCGACAACCGTGCCGACGGCGACCAATGCAAATTATAAGCGCGCCGTGATGATTGAGCATATTGGGTAAAGGATAGGCGAATGGCAACAGGTTCTACGCAACCGTTCCGGCCAGCTGGGACATCAACGATTGCCGCTTCGACCAATTCAGCAAGTGCTGCATTGGTGGGTGGTGGTAGCGCCGTACTGGTTTATAATAGCGCGGCGGCGACGGCCTATTTCCGGCTGGGTGCTGCAACGGGCCTCACGGCGTTGCCGAGTGATACCCCAGTGCCACCGGGTGCGCAGATGCTGGTGGATGGAGGGCCGTTTGTAAGCAGTGCAGCCGTTGTTTTAGCGACGGGTACCGGTATGGTGTATTTTACACTTGGCGACGGGGATACTTACTGAAATGTCCGGCACGCTGCAGGTTTCATTCACCGACGCTCAAAAGGTAGATATTCGCAGATTTTGCGGATATCCGGCCTGCGGCGCGAGTGCCGCGGGGTTTAGCAACTGGCGATTTTTCCAGGCGTATGGAACGCTGGAATTTAGGTTGAATAATCTGGCGTCTGCGGAAATTGCTGTCACGCTGCAATATATCTCAACGCTGGCAACGCTTGAAGGCGCGATACCGCCGAGTTCGGCGAATTTGGACACCGAGAGCGCTGCGGCATGGACACATAATGACAACGAAATAAATGATCGGCTTGCGTTATTTGATAGTTGGCGCCGGAGGCTGTGCGGATTTTTAGGTGTGCCGCCTGGGCCTTCGCTAAGTGATGCTGGAATTAACCTGGTGGTGTAAGCATGGATGGAGTGCATTTGGCTGACCGGCTGGCCTATGGAGCTGGGTGTGCTGCGCGGCGCGTGGGTTTTATTCATGATGCTTACCGTCCGGATGGTCCGGCAAGCCCGCTGGATCTGGCGAAAAGGGTTATGCGGCTGACGGTGGCGTATGTGTTGCCGGGAGGCAGCGTAGCGGCGCCCAGCGGGGTTGCTGTGCCGTTCCGGCAAGCGTGGGCGGACTGGAGCTACTTGCAAGTTGGTGATTATCTGGTGGGACCAGAGGGCTGTGCATTTGTGGTAGCCATTGAGCCTCCTAAGCCAATGATGGTGGTTATGACAAACGCGGTGATTGAAATATCGCGTCCGGCGGCACCGGTATTGGCCGGCATAAACCCTTATGGTGCGGCGTTGCCGGCGACAATGATGAATATACTAAGCGGGTTTCCGGCTAGCTTGATGGTGGGAGGGCTGGGAGACAGAACGCGGGCCGGGCTGCCTGACGACACAAGGGTACCGGGATTTATTGCGATGCTACCATCGGTTGCAAGTGTGCAGCCGCGGGTTGGCGATTTGGTGAGCAATGAGTGGGCTGAACGATTTGTTGTTACGGCGGTTGAGCATATTGGCGGCATGTGGCGGTTATCGCTTGTTCAGGCGGTTAGCTGATGGCTGATCAGTCAGATGTTGAAGTAGCGCTTCAGTCTATTATTGCAAATGCGCTTTATCCGAACGGGAGTGGTGAAGCTAGTGCAATAGGCAATATATGCCGGATATATCGTGGCATGCCAACGGCGCCAGCGTTAGATGCTGACCTTGCAGCGGGGGTTGTGCAGGTTTCGATTATGGCATCGAGCTATGTCAAGAATACCACCCGGTATCCACGTGTGTGGCAGGTGATCAAGCCGGTAACGGCAAGCTTAGGTGTGATTGTCGAAAAGACAATGGCGATCTTCTCGGGTAGTTGCTTGCCGGGACAATTGGCCGGGGTGATGGTTGATGGCGCGATATATCCTTATGCAGTGCAAGCACTAGATTCACCTGCTACGGTTGCGAGTAATCTGGCAGTGTTGATCAGATCAGCAGGGTGGATTGTGGATTATGCTGGTTCGACTTTAAGTGTGCCAGTGGCGGATATGTTTACGGCACGGGTTGTGAATGGCGCTGGGGCCTTGCTGGAGATAAAGCGCCAAGCGCAGGAGTTTGATGTGACGTTGTGGTGTCCTGACCCGGTGAGCCGAGATTCTGCCGCGCCATTCATTGATCAAGCACTGACTATAAAGCAATTCATTGGATTATCTGATGGATCATCTGCGCGTGTTGTTTATGTGGGCTGCGATATTTCTGACCTAAATTCTGATGCAACGTTATTTAAGCGACGGCTACGATATGAGGTAGAATACCCGACGACGGTTGCACAAACTGAAACAGCGATGCTGTTTGGCAGCACGGCATATTCAGTTAACGCGGAATTTGTAAATACATTTAACGCATAGGAAAAATAATGAGCTTTCATTTGGTAGTCCTGAAGACATTTCAAACCTATAACCGCGGCGACGTGATCAGTGATGCGGCGACCATCGCAAAGATTCTAGCAGGACAACAAGCGACATTCGTGGTTCGTGTTGCGACGAAAGGAGCTTAGAGATGCCAATATATGCACAAGGAACTTTGAATACGACAGCGCTTATTGTGCCGGACTTGTATGTTCAGATCGTACCGCCGCAGACCTTGTTGTTGAATGGTGTTCCGACGGATATTTTGGGCGTTGTGGGTACGGCGAGTTGGGGTCCGGTAGGAGAACCGACGAATGTCGGAAGCATGAGTAATTATGCCTCGGTGTTTGGACCCGTGATGGCACGAAAATATGATTTGGGGACGCCGGTGGCGATAGCCGTGCAGCAAGGTGCTGCAAATTTCCGCTGCGTGCGGATAACTGATGGCACCGATACCGCGGCTTCGTTGTCGTTACTTGGCGCCGTAAATTTTACGGCGTTGTATACGGGGGCTCAGGGAAATAATTTAGTGTTGACGTTGGCGGCGGGGTCAGCAGCGAATTCCTGGCGCCTTACGGTGGGGATGCCTGGCCTTAGCCCAGAGGTTTTCGATAATATCATTGGAACGGGCAACGTATTTTGGACTAAGATGGTGCAGGCTGTGAATAATGGCAGCGGTGTATTGCGCGGGTCCTCCCGATTGGTGGTTGCGAGTTTAGTTTCAGCAAATGCAAATCCGATTGCGGGCACGTATCCGTTCTCGGTAGGTACGTTGGGAACGGATGGCGCGAATAATATTGCGGCGAATCAACTGGTGGGCAGCGATAGCCTACCCAGGACCGGTATGTATGCGTTGCGTGGCCAAGGCTGTGCTTTAGCGTTGTTGGCCGATGCTGACGATGCGATGCAATGGAGCGTGCAGGTGGCATTTGGCCTTAGTGAATCGATTTATATGATTCTGACGGGGCCAGCCGGCGATTCAATTGCAAATGCCGTGGTAACCAAGGCGACGGCCGGAATTGATAGCTATGCGGCCAAGTTAATGTTTGGCGACTGGATATATTGGTATGACCAAGCCAATGCAGTGATGCGACTGGTATCGCCGGGAGGATTTGTGGCGGGCCGGTTGGCGAATTTATCACCGGAGCAGTCATCACTGAATAAGCCGTTGTTTGGCGTGATTGGCTCGCAGAAGTCTGGGCAGCCGGGCGTGGGAACGGCGACGACATACGCGGCGGCTGATCTATCAGTGCTACTTTCTGCGGGGATTGATGTGATTGCTAATCCGCAACCCGGGGGTGCGTTCTGGGGTGTTAGGGGTGGGCACAATTCATCATCGAACGCGGCGATTAATGGCGATAATTATACCAGATTGACGAACTATGTTGCGCGGACTCTCTCGGCTGGGATGGGAGCTTATGTTGGGCAGCTAGTCAATGCCACATTATTTCAGAATATTCGTTCAACGCTCCTCGCGTTTTTGAATGCATTGCTGGGCCAGGGGTTGTTGGGGAGTACTGATGGGTCTCTGCCGTTTGCGGTGGTGTGTGATACGACAAATAATCCAAGTAGCAGAACTGGGCTTGGTTACGTGCAAGCGGATTGTCAGGTGCAATACCAAGCAATCAACGAGAAATTCATTGTGAATGTGCAAGGTGGGCAAACCGTGCAGGTTAGCCGACAGAGTGTGCAAACAATCGCCTAAGGGAGAGATGAAATGCCATATAATACGTTTACAGTGGGCAATGATTGCCAATTGGTTGTGATGGGGCCATTTGGGCGCGTTGATTTGGCACACGTCACCGGCTTTGAAGCCGGCCAGGTTACGCAGTCGGTGCGGGTGGATCGTTTGGATGGTGTGCAACTGGGAGCTGAACTACCCAAAGGATGGTCAGGTGTGTTTACGCTGGAACGTGGCTCATCCGCCGCTGACGATTTTATTGCAGCGATTGAACGCGCCTATTACGCGGGGCAAGCGATTGGGGCTGGAACGTTGTATCAGTATGTTAGTGAACCTGATGGATCAACCTCGACGTATCAGTTTAGCGGGGCGGTATTTAAGCTTGCGTCTGCTGGAATGTATAAGGGTGATGCTCCCGTTTCTCAAAAATTGCAATTTTATGCATCATCACGGGTGCGCGTATGAGTGGTAAGACGGTGACAGACAGCCGCGGGCGACGGATAATGCTGCGCAAAATTGGCGTATTGGAAACGTTGCGGCTATATAAGGCGCTAGGGCCTGAGTTGTCAGTAAATGGTGCATATGTGGCAACAGCGAGCATTGCAGCGGCGGCAGCCATGATTGATGATGTGCCTTTACCGTTTCCGAGCAATGAAGCTGGCGTTGAGCTGTTGCTTGAGCGGTTAGGCGATGAAGGTGTGACGGCAGTGATTGAGGGTTCCGCAGAACCACCATTGGAGATGAAAGTTGTTGAAGCGGGAAACTGACACGGCACCCAGCGCTAATCGATTGTTTGTACTTGGTTAGATGTGGGGTGCCGTACGATGTGGCATTCACATTGGATGATGTGGAACGGATGGCGTACGTGGTCGTATTCGGAACTTTAGACGGATTTGTTTTTGATTGGCCACGATTAAAATGGCTTAAAGATTTGTAAGATCGTCTCGGTGCGTTGTGTGCTTATGCCGTTATAGCCTCGATAGAATGGAAACGTAAAATGGCATCGCTACTTTTAGCGGTTAAAGTACCGTTGCTTCACAGTAAAATTGCGGCGTATATGAGTCGGCGCCTTGGCTGGTTTGCGCCGCTCACGCAGCGTCTAAAGTTTAGTACGAAGCGGCTAGATACTGCGAGCCAGGTTTCTAATCTCAATTCAAAAATATTAGCGCAAGTGAGGCAGTCGAGTTTGTCTGAATATCAATCAGCTTTCAATATTAGTGAGTTGATGAGGCATCGGCTTGAAAAAAAAATTGGTTATAATAAAATAGGCAACCTAAATTTAGCTCGGCAAAATGGACGGTTGAGCCTTGTTGTGCACCATAAGCGCGGAAGGACGATTGAAATGTCATCGTCATTTGCAAAGACTGCAACGGCTCATAAGGTGACGAACGAAATTGTGGGTGCGAAGGTGCGATCGGTGCAGATGAACTCTGTGCCAAGGCAGGCACAAGTAATTAGTGTTGCTCCGGGATTTCTTGATCAGCGCGAAAGCGGACAGAGCGTAGGGGGGGGGCCTGCGCAACAGGTATTAATCGAGCATGCTTATGCATCACAGCGTATTTCGAAAGATAATTGCGGATCTGGCCCGCCTACGAAGGTTGATGTGACAACATTGGTACGTGAATTTCTTGATCACCAAGCGAGACTTCCGCCGTCTGGAGCGACGATGTTTGATCCCCGGCTGACGCCTGCGTGGCCAGGGCTAAAAATGCCTTATTGAGGACCATTATGAGTGAAACATCACTATTTTTAGGCGGAATTATATTTCGAGATTTTGAAGTACCAGAGCAATTGGTATTTGGCGGGGCGCAACGTGTGGTTGCGCATGAGTTAATTGGTGGTGGCCGTGCGGTTGATATTCTGGGTGAACAGCCGACACAAATATCTTTTAGCGGAGTCATGTCTGGTATAAATGCTATAGACCGAGCGCAGGAGCTTGATGCGGCGAGGATTGCCGGGAATACAATCAATTTAGGATGGCAGAGTTTTGTCTATAATGTAGTGATTACCGAGCTTCGCCTGAACTACGAAAAATCGTGGTGGATACCATTTGAGGTGCGGTGCATAGTGGTGTCTGAACCTACAGTGTTAGGATATAATACGGTTACCCCTTTATTAAATTTGATAGGTGGTGATTTAAATTCTGCGAGCGCCTATGCTAGTCAGGCGGGGTTGTCAGGCGTAACCTTGACCGCGACTTTAGTCCGGTCTGCACGGGTAGTTATTACGACGCGCTTAAGTTCCTTAAATCTTCAATTCGCTAGTAAAAGTGCAGCAGTCGTCACTGCGGTGGATGGATTTTCGGGTATAGATGCGGTTACAGAATTGGCCGGCGCTTCTGGATCTATAGCGGCTGTGGCTGCAATGAACGGCTATGTTAATCGTGCCGCTATGAACATAGCGTTGGGAAATTTATGAGTTCTAATAGTATTACGGTTATCGGTGGCAATTTATTTGTCTTGGCAGCATTATATTTGCAGGATGCGACGCAGTGGAATCGAATTGCGAAGGTTAATAATCTATCTGATCCGATGTTGAACGGCCTGACTATTCTGGTGATTCCTGCGTTAGACTTAACCGCAGAAGGGGGGATTGCCAGTTAGCTTTCCGCAGGTTCATGTTATAATTGACGGGGTGAGCGTGCAAGGCGCGGTTAATATTTTGGTTGAGCAGACCGGGTATTATTCAGCGGATCGGTTTACAATTGAGTTAGCTATGGGTGCCGCACCATTATTTAGTGCCGGATATTATTCGGAGCTGGGGCTGGCAGAGATTACGATCGAGGTTGCCAATTATCCAGCTGGCTTTTCTGGTTTGATCACGGGGCAAATTGATAATATCAGGATCGATTTTACCACCAGTTTGGTAAAGCTGTCCGGTCGTAACCTCTCGGCGCGGCTGATTGATGCGGAAATATCTGATACGTTTGTTAATCAGACGTCAAGTCAGATTGCTGAAACTTTGGCATTGCGGCATGGATTGGTTCCGAATGTTACAGTAACGTCGACGCCGATTGGCCAATATTACGAGTTGGATCATGCTCGGAGTGTGCTTGGGCTACATTCACGGTCTGGAAATGCGTGGGACTTGATGGCGCAACTGGCGCAACTCGAAAATTTTAGTTTATCAGTAGTGGGAAAAATTTTAAATTTTTTGCCGCCACTATTGTTACAAGCCGCGTTTTTAAATGTGCAGTCGTGCATTGATTTGTCATTTGATATGGCGACAACCTTGCCAACGACAGCAATTGTTAAATCGTGGAACACTCGCAATAAAATTGCACTAAATCACAGTGTGGGTGGGATGAGCGGCGGTATAACGACACTGATAAAGCCTAATTTGACGTCAGAACAGGCACAGTTGATAGCAACCAATCATCTGTTGATGTTAACGTTGCATTCCAGGATCATGAAGGCCAAAATTCCAGGTGAGCTAAGTATGATGCCAGGAACGGCAATTTTGCTTGCCGGAACGGGATCATCTTTTGATCAAATGTATGTGGTTGATAGTATTGTCAGAGAGATAAGCGTGAAAGATGGGTTTACCCAAACGATCCGCGCGCATGCTGTATCAGGCTAAGGGAATTATATGGAGCGGTTTTGGAATGCGGTGAAAGGCCGGGCCGGAGGGCTTGACGGGCTTGCTGGGGTAGCGCGGTTTGGATTGGTATCGAGCTTTGATCCTGCAAGCTATGCGGCGAAGGTGTTGATACAGCCAGAAAATATTTTAAGTGGGTGGTTGCCGATATTGTCATCTTGGGTTGGGTCCGGTTGGGGTTTGGCGGCACCTTTGACGCCGGGTGATCAGGTGTTGGTATTGATGCAGGAAGCAGATTCCGAGCATGGTGTTATTGCCGGTTGTGTTTGGTCTGCCATTGACAAGCCGTTGCCGGCGCCGAGTGGCGAGTTATGGTTGCAGCATCAAAGCGGAAGTTATTTGAAGCTCCATAATGATGGAACGATCGCGATAGAAGCACAGACAGTTCGAATTACTGGAAACTTGTTGGTTACAGGCGATATTTCTGATCAGAATGCCGCTCATGGATCAGTGGCGGTATTACGTAGCGCCTATGATAGACACACGCACCCGGATGCGCAGGGTGGAATTACGGGTGTTACTTCGGGGGTTGTGTAATGTCGGATTTCAGTTTGTGGTTTGGCGGTGATTTGTCAGTAGGACCGACTGGCGATATTGCTCTGGCGGATAATTCTGTATTGGCTGAGCAGCGCGTGCTTCGACGTTTACTGACCAATGCGGGTGATTATATATGGCAGCTTGGTTATGGTGCGGGGCTTGGTCAATTTGTTGGGCGGCCTGGCGCTCCGGCGATTATTGCGGGCATAACGCGAACGCAAATGCTGCTGGAAGCAGGTGTCGCAGCTACGCCTGCGCCGGTAATTGTGGCTGACTCGGCCGTCGACGGAACTGTAAATTTGGCCGTGCAGTATGCTGATGCAAATACCGCCGCTGTTCGCTCATTAAGTTTTTCAATATAGGTTTTATCATGCAACTCTCCATGCAGAATTTCTCAACGCTGGTTGAGGGAATGGCAGCATCTGTGCAAGGTGCGGCAAAATCATTGCTCGATCTGACTGTAGGGTCAGTTTTGCGAGCGATTTTGGAGGCTAATGCATCGGTTGCACTTTGGATTCAATGGCTGATTGTTCAAGTGTTGGCATCCACGCGCCTTGCAACGAGCAATGGTGTAGATTGCGATAGCTTTGGCGCAGATTTCGGATTTATAAGACTGCCTGCGATAGCTTCGGTGGGGCAGGTTACGTTTTCACGCTTTACCCCGAACGTTGCGGCGTTCATCCCTGTAGGAACGAATGTGTCCGTTGTGTCAAATACGTTGGGATTTATGGTAATCGCGGACCCAACCAATGCTTCGTACAGTGCGAATAGTGGAGGGTATGAATTGGCAGCGGGTGTTGCCGGTTGTACGGTGATGATTGTTGCGAATGCTGCTGGCGCTGCGGGAAATGTTGAGCCGGGGTCGATTTCTATTATCAGTTCAGCGTTGCCTGGAATTGATACCGTGGCGAACCAAGCAGCCTTGACGGGTGGGTTCGATGCCGAAAGTGACGTTTCATTCCGATACCGGTTTGGAAATTATCTGGCAAGTCTGTCAAAGGCGACGGATATCGCGATTGGTGCGGCGGTTGCGGGCATACAGCAAGGCTTATCATACGTAATCAGCGAAAACATTAATCAAGCTGGCGGTTTACAACCGGGACATTTTGTAGTCACAGTAGATGATGGCTCTGGTGTGCCGCCGGTTGGTTTGTTGTCCCTGGTGCAGTCGGCGGTGGAAGCGGTACGACCGGTTGGGTCAAGTTTCGCGGTGCAGGGGCCTGTGGTATTAGCGGCTAATATTTCGATGGATATTGCCACGTCAGCCGGCATTTCACATCAGACGGCCATTGGATTGGTGGCAGGAATGATTGAGAGCTATGTTGCTGGCCTTAGTGTCGGGGCCACGCTGAGTTATACCCGACTGGTGCAATTAGCCTATGCGGCGTCACTCTCAGTTACCAATGTTTCAAATATAACGTTGAATGGTGGTTCAAGTGATTTGGCTCCACCATTTTTCGGTGTGATCCGCGTTGGCACGGTCGCGGTGGCCTGACAGATGGTAGGCGATACCAATGATATGCTCGCACGTCTGAAATCAGTTCTGCCGGTACGTTGGTTTGCAGATACCACACCAATTTTGGATGCTGTGCTGAACGGGTTTGCCTGGGCGTGGTGTGAGCTTTATGCGCTGCTTGGTTTCGTCAAATTACAAACCCGGCTGGCGAGTGCCAGCGGAATATTTTTAGACATTGCCGCAATTGATTATTTTGGTCTGACACTGTCGCGCCATACTGGTGAAAGTGATGCGGCATTTAGTCTTCGCTTACGTGCGAACTTGATTGCGCCCCGAGCGACTCGTGCTGGGTTGGTGCTGGCACTGGAAAATGAAACCGGACGGACGCCGTTTGTATTCGAACCCCTGAATGCTACCGATACAGGTGGTTATAATAGTTATACGCTTGGGTATGGGATGGTAGGCGGATATGGCTGTCAAAATTTGCCATTTCAGTTTTTTGTCCAAGCATTTCGGCCAAACGCTAGTCCGATTAGCAATGCAGGGGGTTATAATGATGGTCCTGGCGGGTATGGGGTAGCGCCGATGTTCTATTCGAATGTGAGCGATATTCCGGGAATTGTTACCGATGCCGATATTTATGCAGCGGCAGCGGGGGTTTTGCCGGTTGCCACAACAGCGTGGATATATATTTCAAACTAAGGATCAAATATGGATCGTAATATTGTCTATCCGGGGAGTATTCCTCTGGATACGGATATACTTGGGCTTAACCGTAATGCCATGGTGGGTATTGGCGCTTTGACGGCGGCAGTGCTTGGAAATGGCGTTGTTGCTGATGGTCTGGCTTGCACGCCGACATCCCCGGCGTCAATGACAGTGAATGTAGCACCTGGCAGCATTACGCAGTTGGTGCCGCTTGATGCGAGTGCCTATGGTTCGTTGGCGGCTGATACCTCGGATCAGATTGTCAAAACGGGCATCACGCTGCAGACTACGAGTTTTACATTCGCGGTGCCGGGGACTTCGGGCCAGTCGATCATTTATTTGATTGAAGCGACATTTTCCGAGGCGGACACTTCGCCGGTGGTTCTGCCGTATGTAAATGCGGCAAATCCGTCGCAGCCTTATTCCGGCCCGAGCAATTCTGGGACTGCTCAGAACACCCAGCGCATTGCGCGCGTGCAGTTGCAACTGAAGCCTGGTGCCGCCGCGATATCAGGAACGCAAGTGACACCTGCGGTGGATAGTGGGTGGGTTGGTTTGTATGTGATTACGGTGAATTATGGGCAAACGGCGATAACGGCGAATAATATTGCCGTGGCGCCTTGTGCACCGTTTTTGAATTATAAACTTCCCAGCCTGCGCCCCGGTTTTTCATCGGTACAAGCATTTAGCAGCAGTGGAAATTTTGTGGTGCCGATTGGCGTAACCACGGTGCGGGTGAGGGTGCAGGGCGGCGGGGCTTCGTCAGGTTACCATAATACTATGCCGGGTGCTGGCGGTGGTGCCGGCGGTGAGGCGTTTGGTGTTGTTAGCGGATTGACCGCTGGGCAAAGTATTGCGGTGACAGTGGGGGCCGGTGGGGCAGCGCTAACGGCACCGGGTGTTGGGAATAACGGCGGCACGTCAAGTTTTGGGGCTTACATGTCGGCCACGGGAGGCGTTGGCGGCAACGGTGGTACGGCAGTGCAGTTTTCGCTGGCGGGTGGCGCTGGTGGAATTGGTACCGGGGGACAGGTTAATCGCGGAGGTTCGTATGGCAGCGACAGCATTGTTGTGGCGTGCCGGGGGGGCGATGGCGGTGGCCCGGGCAATGGCCGGGCCGCCAGTGGCCCGCAGGTGGGGATGAGTGCCACGGGTTATGGCGGTGGTGGTGGTGGTGGCGGCACAACCACCAGCGGTACGCTTGTGGGGTCTCCCGGCGGTGCTGGCGCGCCTGGCGTCGTTATTATTGAATACTGAAAGAAGACACAGCCATGAGCACGCTGGCAAGCCATTTATGGCGTCCATCTAACGCACGTTATGTACAAATTGACGGGTTTGTCGCAACCCCGCGGGGGCCACAAATACCGCCCGCCACGGCGCTGGTGTGGCCTGCGAAAGACCCTGGTGACACGCTGGACTACGTGTTTGACATTATGCCCGCGTTGACGGCGAACCCTGGCGATACGATTGCGACGCTGGATGTAACGATTAATCCGGCGAATCCTGGTGATTTGACGTTGATTTCCACGAGCGCGGATGGACCTCGCGCGGTGTTGTGGCTGAGCGGTGGGCAGCCACTAACGAACTATACGGTGACACTAAATATCACCACAAATGGCGGCCGAGCGCTGGCGCGTAGTGTGGCGTTGCCGGTGGTGTCGCTTGCTTCGGTGCCAGCGCCGGCGGCGGCTTTGACGACCCTGAATGGTCAGGTTTTGACCGATCCGACCGGTACACCACTTACAACTTTCTGAGGTCATTTATATGCCGACTATTGGACAATTGCCGCCGGCGAGTTCGGTTTCAGATACTGATGAAATTCCGATTTTTCAGAATGGCCAGACACTGGCAGCGACCCGCGCCCAGATACTGGCGGGCGTGCAAGGTGCGTTAAGTTTGCCGCAGGATACGTTGTTGGGCGGCGTGGGACCCGGCAATGCGGCACCGGTAGCGATCAACATCGGTGCTAATCTTGCGCTGTCAGGCAATACATTATCGGCAACCGCCACGCCGTTTGTGATTGCGGGTCAGGCTACGGGTACGGTGCCGGGACCGGCTGATATTGTGCCATTAAGTCAAGCGGGTAATAACAATGCTGTTAGTTACTCCAATTTTATGGCCGGCATGGCTAATGTTGCCGGATTGCCTGCTGGTGCGATGATGGCAACGGCGCTGGGGGGTAGTGCCTTGCGCAGTATTGCAGCGCTGGTAAGTAATGCGGTAGCGATTGAAGATTTTGGCGCTGTTGGGGATGGCGTTTCGGATGATAGTGCAGCACTTTTAGCGGCGCTGGCTTCTGGAAATCCAGTTCGTTTTGGCCCTAAGACCTATGTGATTGCAGGTGAGTGTGATGTTTCAGGGGCGACCTGTACGTTGCTCGGTGTGCCGGGGCTGACGGTATTACGCCGTTCGGTGCAATCAAAGTTGGGTCTTTCATCTCCGGCAGCGTGGATCAGCATTGCAGTAACAACTCTATTCATTGATGGGATTATTTTTGATGCAAATAGCACGCTGACACTAGATGATTATGCGGTAATTATTCAGCCTGAGTGTGTGAAGTCAATAATCACACGCTCGGTATTTAAAAATGCTATGGGAGCGACAAATGGTTCTGGTTTAACTATTGCGGCCAGCGATCCGGTAGTGACCCAGCACCATATTGATGGCTCGGAGTTTTATGGGAATGCGGTTAATGGTATTCGCGTTTATGCAGCTGATGCGATTCGTATAACCAATTGTCATGCGCATGATAATACCCAGAACGGGATTATGGTGGACAGCCAGGACCCGACTTTGACGCTTAAAATTCGTGAGCTGCAGATTGTTGGGAATACCTGCTGGAATAATAGTGTTGGCATAATTGTTGGAAATTATTATGCAAATAACGCAGGTCCGCTAGTTTATGGTAATGCTAACCCGGACGTTCTTAGTGCCGTTATTGCGGCGAATAACTGTTATAAGAACAGCGGTTATGGGATTTATATCTCTGGTCGAAATATTTTAGTTTCGGGTAATTTATGCACCAATAACAGCTCAATTGCCGCAAGTGGTGCAGGTATTTTATGTGACACTGGCTATTGCCAGATAACTGGCAATATGATCAGTGGTGCATCAGCGTTCGGTATCGATTGTGGCGGATCAATTTATACCGAGGTTGCTAATAACTATGTTAATGGCGCATATTGCGGGATTAATATTGGTGGTGGCCAGTATTGCACAGCCAGGCATAATTTTATTCAGGATTCGACTGCGATTGCGATTGCGGTACAGAATATTGAATCGGATGGGCGAGGTGCAAATTTTAATTTATCCTGTGTAGGTCTGTCAATTATTGGCAACTGGATAACTTATGCCGGAGGAGTATATGGTATTTTAATCCGTGATGCTGCGCAGGAAGTGCTTGTTACTGACAATGTCATTTTTGCAAATCCGGGGGCAGATTTGACTCGTGCGCTGTCAGCCTACACGGATAGTATTGTGCTTCGCGGTAATCTGTTAAATTATACTGAGATATGGCCGGTGAACCCTGCTTTGGTTAACGGTGTTTATACGCTGGTTGTACCGGATATTGCTGATCACGTGGCGATATCGCAGTCAAGTGCTTCGATTACCAGCATGATGTCATCACAAGCCTATGCAACGGAAGGCCAGATTGTTTATTGTAAGTTGATTAGTGGTGGCGTGGGTTATACCCATGCTTCGGTTAGCTTTGCTGGCTCGGGCGGGAATGCTGCGGCCATCGCCTGGATTTCTGGCGGGGCCATTTTAGGTATTCAAATGTCAAATAACGGCAGCGGTTATGGGCCGGGTACGACAGTGATGATTAATGGTGACGGAAGCGGTGCTACCGCTATTGTGCAGGTGGGATTACCAGTTTGGCAGAATCGCAAGCTCTGTATTGAGTGTTTAAGTAGTGTTACGTTTGCCGCCGCGGGCAGCGTGCCGCCGCAGAGCAACTGGACAGGTGCGCCGGTGACTGTGCCAGCGGGAGCCAGTATAGATTGGATTGGCGCTAATGGCGGTTGGCGGGCGCGGCGGCTTTCGCAAAGTGATTATGTTTCGCCGAATGGCGATGGCAGCATGACATTGCGTACGCAATCTGGGGATATTTCATTACACCCGGCAGGGTCTGGCGTGGTGCGCATACTATCAGATTTGGAATCAACGGGTGCCGTTGAGCTGATTGGGAGGGGGTCGCCGCTCAATGCTGTGGCAGCGCCACCGGGTTCGAGCTTTCGAAATTTGAATGGTGGTGCGGGTCAGACCTTTTGGGTCAAGCAGGCGGGCACTGGCACGGCGAATTGGGTTGCAGTTGCTTAAATAAGGATTTTATATGACAACAATTGCCCAACTTCCCACAGCCGCGTCTGTGGGTGCCAACGACCTGTTGCCTTTATCACAAAATGGAGCGTTGAATTCTGTAAAAGTTTCCCAGCTTAATGCTGGCTTACAGCCGCTTTTGTCGGTGCCGATGGGCGATTTGTTGGGCCGGCAAAGTGCAGGGGCGGGTGCGCCGGAATCGCTTGGCGTAGGGGCGGGGCTGGTGTTGGCTGGTGGCGTGTTAAGTGCGAATGGCGCGGATCATGCGGGCTATCCGGTACAGGTGAATTTATCGGTTGGTGATGATCTGGTTGTGAGCAGTGCTGGGGTGCCTGGGCTGCTGCCTGTCACTGCATTACGCGGGATGTTCAGTGCTGGGGCTGGCGTTAGTATAAACAGTGGTGGCGTTATTAGTGCGACTGTTTCAACAGTTGCGGGGCCAGCCGGGTTTGCAGGCGCTGTAGGCCCGGTTGGGCCGCAAGGCCCGGTGGGACCAGCGGGCGCTGGGCTGGCGGCGCCGGCCGCTGGTAATTCAACAAGTTCGATAGGCGCCAACGATTATGTGGCAATTTGGCAAAATGGTACGAATGCCTGGATGCCTTATGGGCAGTTTATCGGCGGTCAGACGATCAATCAATTGCCGGCGGCTGCGGCGGCTGCGGATAGCGATTCACTATTGGTGGCGCAGGGTTCAAATGCGCTTTGCGTGCAAAGTCTTGGCGCGGTTTGGTCGTATTTGCAGACGAAACTGCCTAGCTTGAAGTCTGGCATTGTTGAACTGACAGCTAATACGGTGCTGGATTCCACAGCCCATAATGACCGGATTTTGATTGCTAGTGCGCCGCTGACGCTGACGGCAAATTTCCTGAATATGGGGGCGGGGTTTTCCTGCACGTTAATTAATTTAAGTGTAGGCACTGTGACTTTCGGAACCGGCATTTCTTCAGGCTCGGGGGCGAGTACGCTACCGCCTGGCGCTTCAGCGTCGCTGTTGGGGCTGAGCTATTCGGGTGGGTCGCTGGTGTGGTGGAATGGCGTGGTTTCTAACGTGCCCACCATCACGGTAGCGCCGATTACCGCGCCAGGTGCCAGCGTGCCGTTTAACGTGACAGGCGGTGTATTTAATGAGGCACCGCGAGCTTTGGATTATTCCACCGATGATGGTGTTACCTGGCAGGTGGCGGCAAGTCCGGTGATTACCCTGGATGCATATAGCTTCGTGGTGCCAGGGTTAAGCGGCGGCACTTATACTGTCATGGTGCGTGATCATGCGAATGTGGCAGTTGTCGGGGTTTCTAATGGGTTTAGCATATTGCCGCCGTCGGTTATGTTCAATGCCGTGGCAAACGCCGCCATTGTAAATATGCCAATTAGCGTTAGTGGCACGGTAACGCCGACTGGTGCGGCGGTTGAGGTTGGCTGGTCCAGCAGCACCACCGTAGCTCCGGTAAGTTGGGTGGCGGCAAGTTTGACTAGCAATGGGTGGAGTGCTGCGCTGATGCCAAGCGCAACAGGCGTGATGTATTTGTGGGCGCAGCAAACGGCTGCACCGAATGTGCGGGCAATTTCTGGTCCAGTGAATGTTGTTACTGCATCACTGACGATTTCGGTTCCGGCAAGCGGGACGGTTGGCATGGCGCTAACCGTGGCGGGAACGGTAAGCCCTGTTTCGGATGGTGTAAATTTATTGCTAAGCACACAGAATACTATGGCACCTGCCAGTGGCTGGCTTGCAGCAACCAATGCGGGTGGCAGCTTTAGCATTGCCCTAACACCAAGTGTTGCGGGAACATTGTATGCCTGGGCGCAGGATCCGGCTACCGGTGTTACGGCGGTGTCCTCAGCGATTGCGGTTTCGGCACCGGCGGCGGTGACGTATACGATTAATAATCCGAGTGGCAGCTATACACATGGGCTTGGCGTGATTCCAATTAATGGCAGTGTTTCGCCTGCTCAAGTGATAGCAACCCAGGTTGCGCTGTCAGCATCTAATAATATTGCACCGACATCTGGATGGCAGCCTGCCAGCAATATTAACGCGAATACGCTATGGGCCATTTATTATAACACACCAGCTGTAGCTGGTAATTATTATGTTTGGGTGGAAACTACAGCTGGTACGGCACAGCTTGTTAGTAACTTTACGATAGCTGTGTCGTAATGAATTTCCTGTTCACCGCGCCAGGAGCGGCTTTGGTAAGTGGGCCTAACCAACGCGCCTTGGTGGCAGCATTGCCGGTAGGGAGTGTTGTGCCTGCTGGTAACTACACCGGGCCGTATCCATCCTCGATCAGCGGGCTTTCCGGTTGGTGGGACGCGGGGGTTTTGAGTGGGCTGCGCGATGTGAATGGGCTGCCAATTGTGGCGCCAAACAGCGTTGTTGGAAGTTTATTTGATAAATCGGGCAATGCGCAGCCGTTGCTGCCTTATCATATTACAGTGGATACAACGCCGGTGGCGATGGCTGCTGTGGCGCGGGTGAACGGATACCTTGGTGCGGTGGGCGCGCCCAACACAACCATTGCGGCCTATGGGCCGACGCTCGACCCTGATTGGGGGCTGGCGCACGCGGGGTTTGAACTTGGCTCTGGCGTGGGCTGGACACGGTATATAGTTTGGACCCGGCCAAATTTACGCCAGGCTACTTTTTATGGAAACGCAGCACCAATCCCGCTGGTTCATTGTACAATCTCCAATAGCACAATTTTGCAGGTTGATAGTGCAGGAACCAATTTAACGCTATTTCCAGGTACTGCCAGTCAGACCGTTTTAAGCAATGCAATGTCACGTAGGCATTCTCATGCGGTGATTATGCGCAACACGCCTGGCGTTGGCGTTGATGTGTGGCTGGACGGCGTGCAAGTGGCCAGCGCAATTGCCAATCCGCTGGGCAGTAGTGCATTTGGCCAGGTTTTGTTTTTGCATGATGCTACGGCGCAAGGCTCAGCCCAATGTTGGTTTCATGAAGCAGCACTATGGGAACATGCGCTGGTGACGGCTGACATTGCACGATTGATTGCCTGCCAGGCGCGTTGGGTGCTGGGGCCGCGCAAGGGTATAAATTTGTTAATGATGGGTCAGTCCAACGCGGCGTGGTTCGGCGTTTCAGGTGGCGCGTTGGCCTTGGCACAGGGCGTTGCGTGGTATTGTGGTGCGGCTTCCTACGCTGTTTCAGAATCACTTTCAGGTACTTACAGCGCACCGAACCGTTACACGGTTATATTTGGGCACCCAATTTCCAACTCATCGCCACCGATATTTCCAACCGGTAGTGCAAATGGTACGTTTATTACCAATCCTGGCGATGGGTCAGACCCATCAACTTGGGCGCCTGGGCCGGATTTTGCGGCGGTCACGGCGTTTCTGACAGGGGCTTCCGCAGTTATTCCTGCCATGGATGATGTTGATATAGGCTTTTTGTTATGGCCATGGTCAGAGCAGGACAGTACCATGCCCTACGCCAACAAGGCTTTGTATAAAGCGACAGTGCTGAGGTTACTTTTACTAACGCGCAACTTATTGGGCCGCAGTGCCGCGCACATGCCTTTGTTAGCCTGGAATGCGATTCCCTATGAGACCAATGACGGCGTGCAGATGGTGCGCGAGGCGATGAATGATCTGGCTGGTGACCTTGCCAATAATATCAAATTATTTATTGACCAGACTGCTGATTCAAACCCGCTAAATTCAACATATAACCCAAGCACTGGGATATATGCAGGCGGTGACCCGCAGCACCGTGACCAACCAGATTTGCTGCGCTATGGCCGTATTGGCGCGCATATGGCTGGGCGGTTGGCGGTGGCGCAAGGGATGAGTGATACGCTTGCGGCTTCAGCATTGCCTGCCACCGGTTTGCCCGCCAAAGGCGGACCGCAGATTGTGCATGTGTACCGCGCCTCATCAACCAGCCTTGTGCTGACGGTGGCGCATGACTCCGGCAATGATTTATTGCTACCTTTGCAAGCGGCGAATGGTGCTGGATTTGCGGTAATGGATGGTGGCACAATTGCAGCACCAGGGCCGGTTATTACGGCGACCGCCGCAACCCGCATTGATGCCACACATGTTGCGGTAACGCTGGCGAGCGCCATCAGCAACCCTTCTAGTGGCGTGTTGTTTTTCTATCCATATGGCAGCACCCAGATTGGCCGCGGCAATGCAGTGACTGATAATGCCTCAATGATTGCGCCACCTTCCAACTGGAATATTGGCAATGATTTGGGAAGTGCTTGGTTGGTAAATATGCCCCTACAGGCGACAACTTATCCAATAGCGTTATCCGACACGCCGCAATGAGTGAGGAGAAAACATGGAGCCTGAGGATGTTTTGTCGATGCGTGCTGACGTTGCAGCTATGCGAGGTGATTTAATGTCGGTGCGTCAAAATACGAGCGTGCTGGAAGCCCGTGCCGATGCTTTGGAAAATTGGCGTGAGCGTTATTTAAGCCAGGAGGAACAGGTAGTGGCAAAACTATTTAACAAGGTTGATGAGCTGGTTGCGAATTTAAGTGCCATGCGGGCGGATTTTGCGCGCATGCGCGGTGAGCATGATTCCGAGGGGCGGATTACCATTGCGGTTGTGGGCTTGCTCTCAGCGTTGGGCGGTGGCCTGGCGACCAATATATTCCACGGCCACTAACAATGGATAGTTTCGCCCATTGCTTTGCTTTTACTTTGGGGGCTGAGGGTGGTTATTCAGATAATGCTGAGGACCCTGGCAATTGGACCACCGGCATGGTGGGGCGTGGTGTGTTGAAGGGTACCAAATTTGGCATTAGTGCCAGCGCTTATCCGCATTTGGACATAATCAATCTGACTGAGCCACAGGCTGAGGCGATTTACCGGCGTGATTATTGGGCACCGTTGCAAGGCGATGAATTGCCATTGCCGATTGCGATTGTGGCGTTTGATGCGGCGGTAAATGCCGGGCCGGGCCGTGCGGTAAACTGGTTGCAGTTAGCCGCTGGGCAGCCAGCTGATGGCGCCTTAGGCCTAGCCACATTGGCGGCGTTACGCCGGGGTGATGCGGTGCTGCTAGCGCGTGAGGCGTTGGCCCGGCGGTTGGAATTTTTAACCCAGCTTACGTCCTGGCCTAGCTTTGGCCTTGGCTGGTCGCGCCGGATCATCGCGCTGGCTGGTGCGCTAACGGCATGAAAAATTTAATTGGTCAGTTGTTGAGTGATGGGCATGGCCAGATTGATGAGCAGGCGTTAATTTCGCTGCTGGGGGCAGTGGTTTTTTTTGGCTTGGAGATTTATTCGGTGGCTTGGCGCGGTGAAAATTTTGACCCGTTTGGCTTTGGCGCCGGGATTGGGGCGTTGCTCGGCGCCACTTCGGCTGGTTTTGGCCTGCGGGCGCGCTGGACGCCCGATGTGCCGGGCAGCCCGGATATCGACCCGGTGACCGGGCGTTACATAGGAGATATTAATGGTAGCAATCCTCGCTAAATTTCTAACACCTCTGGTGCCCTACCTAGTTGCAGCATTTTTAGCTTTGGCAGGCTTAGCCGTTATCGCTCATCTGCGGCATGAATTAGCGGCAGCCAGCCTGACCACTGCCATGCTGCAGCAAACCAACCAGGCCAATATTGCTGAGATTGCGGCTTATCAGGCACAGGCGTTGAAGTGGAATACGGCACTTGATACGCTCGGTGTGCAAACCCAAGCCAGTGACCATGCGCTTCATATCATCACGGATCATATTGCGGCACAGCACCCTGGTATGGATGCGCCAGTTGCGCCGATATTGGCGCAGACCTTGGCTGATATTGGAAAATTGCAGGAAAACCAACAATGAAACTGCTTTTGCTGGCGTTGTTGTTGGCTGGTTGCGCGCAAGCCACACCGCCAGCCAGCCGGATTGTTACCCTAACACCGATGATTCCTGCTAGTTTGCTGCATTGTGCCCCAGCCCCTGATGTACCGGTGGCAAGCAGCCAGTCAGTAGTGGCGCGCTATATTGTTGCGCTGTGGCAGGCTGGCGAAGACTGCCGAGCGCATGTAGCGGCGATTGCTCAAGTGGTAGCCACGCCGTAATAGCCTCTAATTAAAAAAAACCAGCAGCACCATCAATAACAAACAGCGCGATGACGCCAGCGGCAATGCTCAGGCCCACATTGCGGCTCAGCGCCATGGTTGCCATGGTTGCCGCTGCCCCACCCCAATTTTGTGGCGGGCCTGACATTAAGGCTGGCACCACATAGGCAATGAAAATACAACCCGGCAGGTACGCCAAAGCGCGGCGAAGCCACGGCGAAGGCGTGATGCGCGAGAACAGCAAATAGCCACCCGAGCGGCATGCAAAGGTGACCAGCGCCATCGCCGCAATCGCCAGGTAAACTGACAGCGTGTTATTCATGGCGCTTGGTTTCCAGCAGTGCACCAGTGATACAGCCGCTAATCGCGCCGCTTACAATGTACCATGATGTATGCGGCACGGCATGCGCCATGAATACAGCCACACCCGCGGCAACCAGCCAGGGCAGAATATCAGATTTACCGCGCCACAGCGGCACCAGCAACGCCACAAACGCTGAGAGTGCGCCAAAAAATAACGGGTGGTTTGGTGGTAGGTTTAGTGTGTTGGCGCTTAAAAATCCGGCGGTTGTGGCGGCCATCCAGCCAAGCCACAGCGGCACGCTAATGCCCACATAAAGCCCAAAATCATGGCCGCCGTTGCGCATGTCAGTCACGGAAATGGCCCAGCTATGGTCCACCAGCATCGCCAGAGACGCATAGCGCGGCAGCGGCTTTATTCCGGCAAACCAGGGGGCCAGCACCGGGCCCATCAGGGCAAAGCGCAAATTCACCACCAAGGCGGCAAAGGCGGCAGCCAGAATCGGCGCCGGGTGAGTCCAATTGGCCAGGGCCACCAGCTCACTAGCGCCGGCGTACACAAAGGCGTTCATGGCCATGCATTGCGCCAGGCTTAGCCCATGGTGCTGCGTGATGAGCCCCACCACAAACCCAAACGGTGACAGCCCCCCCACTAGCGGCAGCGCGCGCTTAACCCCGCGCCAAAAGCCAGCCTGGGTAAAAATAACAGGTACTTGCATAAGCCTTTGATGGCAGGGCAGGCGCCGTGTGAGTAGTGCGCTTAATTCAAGGCTGGGGTTAGGGCCGCAAACTGCTGCTTGCTACATTGCACCAAAAGCCGTTATGCTTTGGACAGATGCAGGTGACTCGCAAGGGTTGAAACGGGAATGCGGTTAAACACCGCAGCTGCTCCCGCAACTGTAAGTGGTGAGTTTGCAGCCATCAGCCATTACCTTTTGGGTGAGAAGGCGGTTGCAAGCACTGACCCACGAGCCAGGAGACCGGCCAGCATCGAGACATTTGCGCGTGAATGGGCGGGATGCACCATTTGCGAAGAGGAGAAAGACCTCAAGCCTCTGTCGCCATTTTTATGCGCCGGACTTTTTATGGGTCCGGTTCTGGCTGGAGGCGTTTATGCCGGTTTCAAAACCTATCAGGCTTTGCCTGCTCACCACCACAATTTTATCGGTTCCAGCTCTGGCACGGGCTGCTGATACCGCCCCCCTCATGACCGTAACCGCAACTGAGGTTGCCACCCCCCTGGCTGATGTTCCGGCGGGCGTTACAATTATTACCCAGGCGCAAATGCAAGCCCGGGGCGACAGTACCCTGGTTGATGCGTTAGCCGCCGTGCCGGGGCTTGGGGTTGTGCAATCAGGCGGGCCAGGGGGCCAGGCCAGCGTGTTTATCCGTGGCACCAATTCAGAGGATGTGCTGGTGCTGCTTGACGGCGTGCCGGTAAATGACCCCTCTGATGCCAACGGCGCGTTTAATTTTGGTGATTATACCATTAGTAACATTGCTCGCATTGAAGTGGTGCGTGGGCCGATGTCTGGCCTGTATGGTTCAAATGCCATTGGCGGCGTGATTAACCTGATCAGCGTGAAGGGCAGTGGCAAGCCCACGCTCAGCGTGTCAGCCGCGGGCGGGTTCCCGGCGCAAGGCCAGGCGGGGGCCACATTGTCAGGCGTTGCGGGTAAGTTTGATTATGCTCTAACCGCCGCAACTGACCAGCAGGCGGGGTTTGATTATACCGCCCGGCGCTTGAGTGTTTACGCAGGCCAGCGTGACCCTTACCGTGCCAACCTTGGGGCCCTAAACCTTGGCTATTCACCGGTGGATGGTACCCGTATCTCATTTATTTTCCGCGCCCAGCAAACCACCTCCGCCGCGCCTAATCTTGGGTATCCAATTTATGATGATCCCAATTTTTTCCTTTATAATGAGAATTATTTTGGCAAATTCGGCATCACCAGCAATTTATTTAACGGTTTGCTCACCACAGAATTATCTGCATCGTATGTTCAAAATAGTTTGTTCTTTAAAAACCTGCTAGATGCCGCAGACCCTAACGCCGCCAGCGCGAACGACCATTACCACGGCTACCGCACTGATGTGCAGTGGAACAACACCCTCCACGTGCCAGACTACGGCCCGGCGCAATTTTCATCGGTTTTGTTTGGCGTTGAATATATCAATGACCGCGCCTTTGAAGCCGTGAATGAAAGCGGGCCATTTTTAATAAACGTCAAAGCATCTCAACATTCCATTACGGGCCATTTTGGTGTGCAAACCACGCTTTATAATCGGCTGACCCTCACCGGCGCGCTGCGTGATGATGCAGTCTCAAGTTTCGGCAACGCCTTTACGGGCCGGGTGGGGGCTGTGCTGGCCGTGCCGCAAGCTGATTTGCATATTAAAACATCCTACGGCACTGGCTTTTTGGCACCCTCATTGTACGACCTGCACGGCATTAATAATTTTGGATATGCGGGTAACCCCAACCTTAAGCCTGAAAGCAGTGATGGCTATGAAGCGGGCCTACAATTTGATGTTCCAGCCTTTGGCCAGCCTGATTTTGCCAGCCTGTCAGCGACCTATTTCAATTCAAATATCCGCAACCTCATTGAACCGAATGCGTCTTTCACCAGCGAGGTAAATATCAATAAAGTCAGGACAAGCGGTGTTGAAACAGAAGTTATTCTAACTCCAGCCAACTGGTTGAGTGCTGATTTCACTTATACTTACACCTATGCCCGAGATCTCACTGGCGGCACAGCCTTGGCTCGCCGCCCAGAAAATACCGGCAGTGCAGCCCTTACCATCAAACCATTGCCCGCACTCACCATAACCCCGCAGCTTGAGTATATTGGTAAGTTCAATGACTATCTTTACGATAATAATGGCTTTCCGGCAGGCACCGGCACTGCAAATTCTGGAACAGTCTTTAACGTATCACTCAGCTATATTTTGAACCGCAGTGTGTCGCTGTTCGCCACCGGTAAAAACCTGTTGCAATCACGTTTTGAGCCGGTGAATGGTTTGCAAATTCCCGGCCAGTCATTCCTGTTTGGGGTGCGTGCCACGGTGCAATAAAGCCACAAAAAAACGGGCATCATGTGATGCCCGTTTTCATTTACGCGTTTGGCTTTAAAAGAACTTCGCAATGCGCAGTTCAATTGAACGATTTAGCGGCCCACCGTGGTTAGCGATATCATAAGCACCAATCACCATTACCTGAGTAGACGGATTGATAAAGCTAGCACCTACAAGACGCAGTTGTGACTCTTCCGTGCGGTTGGGGGAATCAACTTTCGCGCCGATACCATGAAGGGTGTAAGTCTGTTTACCGCCGAATGACTGATAAAAGCCAGGTGCGATGAAAGCTCCCATCGCTGGGGCAAAATTATACGGGAAATAAATCCGAAATTCTTCAGATGGTTGCTCGTGAAATGTTGCTGCAAAAGATGATGGAGCCTGAATTTCAGCGCCACCGAAATTATTGGCAGTTACCAGAGGTTTGTTCGCCGCAGAATTGTTGTTATCACCAAAACCATAAACCTCACCCCAAACTTCGACTTGCAGATTGGGTGTTTTTGGCGTGCCGATCAGCGTGGTTCGTGCGCCAATTTCCAACTCATATACCCAGCTATTGTTACCAGGATTTAAAATATCGCTTTTGTTGAAGCTGCTTATTGGTGGAGAAATCCATGGTGCCACAACCACGTAAGTCCCGGTTTTCGGGTCGTTTATTGGCCAAAAAAACACGCTGAGATTTGGCTGGCCGAAGCCGCTGTTCGCGCTCAAATGTGCCTTGCTAGGGCCAGCGAGCGTGTTAACGCCCAACTGTTGTGGTCCCAAAAACCCTATATAAGGCTCATACATCTGAACTCCGGCTTCAACGCCATGGATCTCAAAAGTGCGGATGTAGCGCAGCACAGTGATGTCGGTTGAGATATGTGTATCCTGCGTGTAATTGCTGCCACGCAATGCGCCAAAGGTACCAGCATCGTTAAACTGACTATAAATTAGCCCAATATTCACATTCACGGGCGGTGCGATGCTGTCCCCTGGCAGCGGGTCAGAGGCCATTGCCTTGCCGGCGAAGCCAGCACTTAAAGCCATGGCACCTGCAAACAGGCAGATGCGTAAAAAACGATCTCGTTGGAACATGGGCGCTTCTCCTCCAAAAATTTTTTACAAAGTGATTAAATTCTCACCCGGCTTAAATCTATCACGAACAAATCCGCGTGCCATGTCAATTGTTAGTTGCCGCTTACGTCATGAAATATCCTAAATGTGATAGTTTAGACACATAGTGCGGTGCACAAATGCCCGGTCGCCGCATTTGCGGATAGCCAGGATAAATTGCTAAAGCCTGAATTCCTGGCCATCCCGGCGCATGAGGGCACATTGCGGTATGAAACCCGTCATAAAATTTGCAATCGGCAGCATTTTCGTCGGGCTGGCGGTACTGGCGCTGAAGTTCCTGGCGGCCCGGCTCAGCGGCTCCACTGCGTTATTTTCCGATGCACTCGAGTCGCTGGTGAATGTCGCTGCCTCGCTCATGGCTTTGTATGCGCTGGTGGGGGCTGCCAAACCGGCTGACCGCCAGCACCCTTACGGCCATGCCAAGTTGGAGTTGTTAAGCGCGGTCGCCACCGGGGCGATGAACCTGATCGCTGCGGTGCTGATTTTCCAGCGCGCCTTCAGCGTCATTTTTCATCCGGTTCCGCTGGCGCCAATTACCGGCGGGCTTGGTCTCGGCATGGCGCTAAATGCGTCAGCCGGGGTGCTAATCGGCGTATGGGCATGGCTGTTGCGGCGTATTGGCAAAATATACCGCTCCCCGGCGCTGACCGCTGATGCCCAGCATCTGATCTCTGATGTGCTCTCAAGTACCGGCATCATCGTCGGCCTGGCCGCGGCAGCCCTGTTTGGTTTGCCAATTCTTGACCCCATCATCGCGCTCGCCATCGCCGCCCAGATCGCTTACGCGGGCGGGCACACGGTGTTGAAATCCTTAAGCGGCTTGCTTGATGAAGCGCCGCCGCCCAGTGTCACTGCCCGGATCAATGATCTGGTGCGCGAGAAAGGCGTCGGCGCTCTGGAGGCGCATGATTTCCGTATCCGTCAAGCCGGGCCAGCTTCGTTCCTGGAATTTCATCTGGTGGTGCCGGGCACCATGAGCGTCAGCGCCGCGCATGTTATTTGCGACCGGATTGAGGCGGCGTTGCGCGCTGAAATGCCGGGCGTGGTCATCACCATCCATGTCGAACCAGCGGAAAAAGCCAAGCATGAGGGCGTGCTGATCCATGGCTGACAGCGGCGTGCCGCCTAAGTCCACCATGGCCCTGCATGCCGACCCTGCCACCAAGCGGTGCGTCACCAGCCCGGAGTTTGATAAAACCCGGGCTGGTGGGTTTGGCCTGCTGCTGCACATCGCGCCGGTGATTTTGGTGTTGTTCGTGCTGCGCGGGGTTAGCTTGCCACCGCCACCGGTAGAGCCGACCCTGCAATTGGTGATGGATAAATCACCTTACGTGGGTAGTGGCCCGAATGTGGTGAAGCCGGCGCAATTGCCGATGCCCAAACCAGCACCCGCCCCGATGCCGAAGCCACAACCGGCACCGCCCCCCCAAGCCCCGCCGCCGCCGCCGCCCAGCCACACCGCGCCGCCCATGCCAATACCGCCACCGCCAGCACCCGCCCCGCCAGCCCCGCCACCGCCGCACCCGGCCACACTGGCGCATGTAGCGTCTCACATCGCGGCACCCGCGGCTCCGGCCGTTGCGCATATGGGCGATAATCAGCCGGTTGGTCATGGTGAGGCCTTTGGCCGTATCATCGTTGCCACCACCGATGAAAATCTCAACCGCAAGCCACCCTACCCGGAGGCCGCCCGCGAACATGGCGAGCAAGGCCGCGTGCTGCTATCCATTCATGTGGCGGCCAACGGGCGGGTGGTGCAGGTGGATATCACCAGCAGTTCAGGCTATGCGATCCTCGACCAGGCCGCGCAGAACACTGCCCTGCAATGGGCCTTCAACCCGGCGGTGCTCAACGGCAAACCCATTGCATCGGTGGTGCTGTTCCCGATTTCATTTCAACTTGACGCGCCCTGAACAGCCAGCTGCACAGCCTGCCGGGCAGCCGCAAGCACGTCAGCCAAAGTATCCTGCAATTTATAGTGCGGCTGCCAGCCTAGCACCCGGCGCGCCAGCCCGGCATCGCCGACCGCTCGAGCGATTTCCACCCCGCGCAACCGCGCCGGGTCAGTCACGATGCTGATTTTGAAGCGTGTCATCTCCAACAGCATGTTCAGCACCTCGCCAATCTGCACGGCTTGGCCGGAACTGATGTTGAAAACACTATTGTTAGGCAGCGTATCAAATTTTTGTAATGCCAGCACATAGGCGGCACATACATCGCGCACGTCCAGAAAATCCCGGCTTGGATCCAATGCCCCGACGGCAATCTCCGGCGGCGCCAGCCCAGCCTCAATGCGGGCAATCTGCCCGGCAAAGGCCGGCACCACAAAAGCCTCGCGCTGGCCTGGCCCGAAATGGTTGAACGGCCGCAGCCGCAGCAGCCGCAAGCCATCGCTGGTCAACGCGCCCAGCGCCATCTCTGCTGCTGCTTTGGTGGCCGCATATAAATTTAGTGGTGCCAGCAAAGCGGTTTCATCTAACATCACGCCGGGTTTAAAACTGGTACCGTAACATTCTGAACTTGAAATGAATATCATCCGGCACTCCGGCGCGTGCGCCAAAATCGCGTTGCCAACATTCAAGGCGCCCTGCAGATTAACCGCCCAGGCGTGCGCGGGGGCTTGTTTGGCGTCATCAACCGCTGCAACCCCGGCCAGATGGATACAAGCGTCGGGCTGAAGCTTGCTGACCAGCCGGTCCACTGCCGCCGCGTCAGTAATATCAAGCGTTGCTAACGTGGTGCCAATATATTCCTGCCCCGCCATGCTCAGGCTGTGGCTTAAATGCTGCCCCACAAACCCCTCCGCCCCGGTGATGAGGATACGGCGCATCAACCTGCCTTGCGCTGGTGCCGGGCGATATCTGCCGCCACCATTTCAGCTGCCATCGTCTCCACCGTCTGGCTGGCTTGCCAGCCCAGCCGTTGCGCCGCTTTGGTGGCATCGCCCAGTAGCGCATCAACCTCAGCGGGCCGCAGCCGCGCCGGGTCAAGCATGATGTGATCCGCGGCATTCAGCCCGGCATGCGCAAACGCCATCTCGGCAAAGCCGAGCACGCTCACCGCCCGGCCGGTGGCCAGCACGTAATCATCAGGTTCGTCTTGCTGCAGCATCAGCCACATCGCCTGCACGTAATCGCGCGCATGGCCCCAATCACGGGTGGCGTGCACATTGCCCAGCTTCAGTTCGCTTGCCAGACCCAGTTTGATTTTAGCCACGCCGTCGCTGATATGGCGCGTGACAAACTCCACGCCGCGCAGCGGGCTTTCATGGTTGAATGCAATACCCGAGGAGGCGTGCAGGCCAAAACTCTCACGGTAATTCACCGTCATCCAGTGGGCGTATAATTTCGCCGCCGCATAGGGCGAGCGCGGGTAAAATGGCGTGGTTTCATTTTGCACCGGTGCTTGCGCTCTGCCGAACATCTCCGAGGATGACGCTTGGTAAAACCGCGCCGATGGATGGCTCAGGCGCAACGCTTCCAATAGATTCACCGCCCCAATGCCGGTGACCCCGCCGGTCAGCAACGGCTGCTGCCAGGAGGTCGCAACAAAACTCTGCGCCGCCAGATTATAAACCTCATCAGGCTTGTGCGCGTCCATCAGCCGCACCAGGCTCGACAGATCAATTATATCGCCATCCACCAGCTCGATCTCTTTGATAATCCCAAGGCAGCGCAGCCGCTCACCGATCATATCGGAGGAGGCTGAACGGCGGATCATGCCAATGACATGATAGCCTTTATCCAGCAGAAATTTTGATAAATAGGCACCATCCTGGCCAGTAACCCCGGTGATGAAGGCTTTTTTCATAAAATCAGGCTCCGGCTGGTATTGCGTATTTTGCAACAGATTAGCAGCCGCTCCGCCGGAGGGAAGGAAACCGGAGAGCTTTTGCTTGAAATACATCCTTAAGTAGTTTTTAGTGATTATAAAAGAATTAAGGTTGTGTAAATGTCGCTATGGTTCGATGTTGATGATCTCATCCGCTATTTCGCCACCTCGGCCCGCCCCACCGGCATCCAGCGGCTGAGTTTTGAGCTGTTCCGCCAGCTATCTCGTAGCGCCAGTCCGGCTGGCCCCATCATGTTCTGCCGCCGTCTTGCCAGCCCGCCCTATTTCCGCCGGGTTGATTTCAGCGCCCTGGAGGTGCGGGTTACAGTGCAGATGCAGGCCCCGGCTGCCGCTCCCGCTCTCCCGCCGCCAGCCGAGCAGCGACGCACCGGCTGGCTGGGTGGCCATGCCCGGCGTCTGCCGTACCGCACCCGGCGCAGCCTGCAAATGATCATCCATGCCCTGCGCACCATAAAATGGGCGTTGGTTGATTTAGCCCAGGCCGCTACCAGCCGCCGCCACGGCCTGCATGGGGTTGACCAGTTTGATACTGGAGCACCTGTCACATTCACTAGTGGTGACTGGCTGGTCAATCTCGGCAGTTCCTGGAACCTGCCCTATGAGAGCGCTGCTTTAAAGGCGCTGCATGGCCAGGGCGCGCACTTGGCGGTGCTGGTGTGTGACCTCATCCCGCAATTATTTCCCGAATGGTCAACGCATGAAACCTTGCAGGAATTTCGGCTCTGGCTGCATCAAACTCTGCCCCGCGCGGATATGCTGCTGGCAATTTCCCACAACACCGCCGCTGATCTGGCGCATGACCTAACCCCTCGCTGCCACGTGTTGCCACAAATTGGTATTTTCCCCATGGGGTGCCTGTCACCACCCAACGCCAACGCCAGCCCCGCACCGGCGCGGCCCTTTGTATTGTTGGTTGCAACCCTGGAGGTGCGTAAAAACCACGCGCTCATGTTCAGGGTCTGGCAACGACTGCTGGCGCAATACGGGGCCAGCGCCGTGCCGGATTTGGTGTTCGCCGGCAAGCGCGGCTGGTTGATTGATGATTTTCTTACCCAGATGCAAAATGCCGCCTGGCTTGATGGTAAAATCCGCTTTGTTGAAAGCCCCTCGGATTCTGAACTCGCCTTGCTATACCAGCAATGTTTGTTCACCGTGTACCCGTCACTGTATGAAGGCTGGGGGCTGCCGGTTACCGAATCACTTAGCTTTGGCAAAACCGTCGCCGCCTCCAACCGCGCCTCGATCCCGGAAGCGGGCGGAGATTTTTGCGTGTATTTTGACCCGGAAAACATCGCGCAAGCCGAAAAAGTCATCGCCGGGCTGATCATGCAGCCCGCGCGCGTGGCGGCCCTGGAAGCCCATATCGCGGCAAATTTTCAACCGCCTCACTGGGCGGAGAGTGCGGCTGCCTTAATCAAGCTACTAACGCACGACGCACAGGCCGCCGCTTTGGCATCACAACCGGCTATTGATGTCGCGGCGTGAGCGTAAAAGTCGCGCTGATCGTCACGCTGATCGTCAACGGCCCCGGTTCGGATTGCACAGGTGCTGCCGCAGCGACCCGCATAGCACTAAACATTACCGGCCCAGGAACATTGTTATCAATACTCAGTGTTTTCAGCTCAACGGTATTGTCACCCAATGTTTGTGCCACGGCATTGGCCTGCGCCTGCAATTTGTTTATCGCATCAACCGTGGCGGCAGCCTTGGCGGCATCCTCGCCACCGGCCGATAATTGTCCGGAGAGTTGACGAAGCAGTAACCCATCGTGCTGCAACTGGCCCACCAAATCTGTGAAACCCTCAGGCGCTTTGCCGCCGGGTGCCGCAATTTTTAATTGTAGCGTCTGCTCAGCCTGGAACGCCGGCTTTTGCGGTCCTGTCTGGTCTCCTATGGCATTGACGAAATAACTGCCGGTTGTGGCTCTCACGCCCTTGGCGCTGTTGGCGGCGGTCAGCGCCTTGGCCATCGTTTGATTCACACTAGCCTGCGCCGCTGCGGCCGTAGGTGCTTGAGCCATGACACTAAAGCCCGCCGTCATCTCATCGGGGGCCACGATATCGGTCCCCACGGCGGATAAATTCAGCGTGGTTTGTGCCCAGCAAGCCGTTTGACCCAAGGAAAACAGCAGGCAGATCAACAGAAGTATTTTCATGCCACCAGAATGGCATTGTACGCCCACGCAGGCGAGTCTTATGGTTTGCATCAGCGGATCAGATGGCGGGAAATTTGGTGTCATTCAGGAAAATTCTGGCCGTCTTACTATTGGCCTGCCTTACGGCCTGCCAAGCCGGCCACCCCAATATTGGCACTCAAACCAAGCTAACCTGCGTGCCCTATGCGCGCGCCGTATCCGGCATCGCGCTCTCAGGTGATGCCTGGCAATGGTGGGATGAAGCCGCCGGGCTGTACCCGCGCAGCCAAACCCCACGGCGCGGCGCGGTGCTGGTGTTCAAGCCCTATGGCGCCATGACCAGCGGCCATCTGGCGGTGGTCACTGCCGTGCAAAACCCCCGCACCATCTTGGTCACCCAATCCAACTGGGTGCCCTACCGGATTGAGAATGACCAGCCCATCATTGATGTCTCACCCACCAATAACTGGACAGCGGTGCGGGTTTGGTTTCCGCCGGTAAATGCCATGGGGGTTACGGTTTACCCAACCAACGGGTTTATCCTGCCGCATTAACCATGTAGGCGGATATTGATGTTAAAAAGCGCTTTCACGGTAGGGTTATGGACCATGGCAAGCCGGGTGCTCGGCTTCGCCCGTGATATCCTCATCGCCGCCATCCTGGGCACCGGCCCGGTGGCTGATGCGTTTTTCGTGGCCTTGCGCCTGCCCAATTTGTTCCGCCGCCTGTTTGGCGAAGGCGCGTTCAACGCTGCCTTCGTGCCCTCCATCGCTACCATTTTGCACACTGAAGGGCAGGCCGCCGCCACCGGGTTCGCCGAGGAGACCACCGCGGTGATGGTGTTCTGGCTCGGCGCCATCACTTTGGTAGGCGAGGTTTTCATGCCCTGGGTGCTGTATGTGCTGGCTCCGGGTTTTTCCGGCAATCCTGGCAAATTCGCGCTGGCGGTGGCGCTCACGCGCATCATGTTCCCGTATCTGTTTTTTGTCTGCCTGGCAGCATTGGTGTCTGGCGTGCTGAATGCCATGAATAAATTTGCCGCAGCGGCGGCAGCCCCCCTGTTGTTCAATGTGTTTTCCATTGTGTCCATGCTGCTCCTGACCCCGTATTTGCCAAATCCCGGCTATGCGCTGGCTTGGGGCGTCACGGCCTCGGGTGTGGCGCAGCTGTGGTTGTTGTTATGGGCGCTGCGCCGCGCTGGCATGCGCATCACCTTGGCGCGCCCCAAACTCACCCCCCGGATTCGCACTTTATTCCGCCGCATGGCCCCGGGGTTGGTGGGGGCAGGGGTGACGCAGCTTAATGTCTCGATTGATATTATTATTGGTACTCTGCTGCCCGCCGGGTCGGTTTCCTTGCTATATTACGCTGACCGGGTGAACCAACTGCCGCTTGGCGTCATTGGTACCGCCGCTGGCACGGCCCTACTGCCGCTGGTAGCCCGCCAGATTGCCCAAAATGACACGCAAGGTGCCATCGCCACGCTTAACCGGGCGCTCGAATCAGTGCTCATCCTCACACTGCCTGCCGCCATCGGGCTGGCAGTGGCGGCCGTGCCGGTGATGGATGTGCTGTTTGTGCGCGGCGCCTTCACCCAGCAAACCGCCGTGCTGGCCGGGCATGCGCTGGCGGCCTTCGCCATCGGCCTGCCGGTATTCGCGCTGGTAAAAGTGCTCACCCCCGGCTTTTTTGCCCGTGGTGATACGCTAACCCCCCTAAAAATCGGCATCGCGGCTGTGCTGCTGAATTTGGTGATGAATTTGGCCTTCATGCACCCGCTCAAAGCCGTTGGCCCGGCGCTGGCCACCAGCCTGGCCGCTGCCTTTAATGCCGTGCTCCTGGCGGTTATTCTGCATAAGCGCGGTCAGTTCAAACTAGACTCACCCGCCAAACAGCGCCTGCCACGAATTTTCGCCACCAGCTTGTTGATGGCCGCTGCCCTGGCTGGCACGCAATATTTATTACCCCCCGGCAAAACCAGCGTCCCGGAATTTTTATGTCTCATGCTGGTGGGCTTCATTACTTATGTCGGCGGCGGTATCCTGTTCAAAGCATTTGACCTTGCCCAGCTGCGCGCCATCCTTGCCCGCCGCCGCGCGCGCGGCTAACCAGCCATCATGGCACGTATATTTTCAGGCATTCAGCCCACCGGCATCGCTCATCTTGGCAATTATCTGGGCGCGATCCAAAACTGGGTGAAGCTACAGGCGCAACATGAGTGTGTTTTCTGCCTGGTGGACCTGCACGCCATCACCGTGGCGCAAGACCCCGCGGCCCTGCGCGCCCAAACCCTGCAAAATGCCGCCATCCTCATCGCTTGCGGCATCAACCCTGAAACACAAATATTATTCCACCAATCCGCCGTGCCCGCCCATGCGCGGCTGGCCTGGATTTTCAACTGCGTCGCCCGCGTCGGCTGGCTCAACCGCATGACCCAGTTCAAAGACAAAGCCGGCAAAGACCGTGAGGCGGTTTCCACCGGCCTGTATGTGTACCCTAATTTGATGGCAGCTGACATTCACGCCTATCACGCCACTTTGGTGCCGGTCGGTGATGATCAGCGCCAGCATCTGGAACTCGCCAATGACATCGCGGAAAAATTCAACCATGATTACGCGGTTAGCTTCTTCCCCCGCATTGAGCCGTTGATTTTAGCTGAAACCGCGCGGGTGATGAGCCTGCGTGATGGCACCAAAAAAATGTCAAAATCTGACCCCTCGGCGCAAAGCCGGATTGAACTCACCGATGATGCTGACACCATCGCCTTGAAAATCCGCCGCGCCAAAACCGATGCTGAACCCTTGCCTGACCATGTTGCAGCGCTGCAAGCCCGCCCGGAGGCTGCCAACCTGGTGGGCATGTATGCCGCCATCACTGGCCAAACCATGCCAGCGGTGTTGCAACAATTCGCAGGCGCCGGGTTTGGCCCCTTCAAGGAAAAACTCGCTGAGGCTCTTATTGCCCACATCGCCCCCATCAGCAAAGCCACGCATGAATTGCTGGCTGAGCCTGTGTATTTGGAATCCATCCTGCAAGCCGGGGCGCGCCGCGCCGCCGCCATCGCCAACCCGATTGTTGATGAAGCCGAGCGCATCGTCGGGTTTTTAGCCCGCGCCTAAAGCGGTGCTTAAATAGCCCTTACGCTGATAAATTTTTTACCTGCACGCCGTGCCACACCGGCCCGTGCCCACTTCCAAACCCAGGGGCTAATTGTATGGCGGCTTGCAAATAATCATGCGCCCGCCGCACGGCATCCACCAAACTCAAATCCTGCGCCAGCCCGGTGGCAATCGCGCTGGCCAGCGTGCAGCCGGTGCCATGGGTGTTTTTGGTATCAATCCGCTTATGTGAGAACACTTCCATGCCGCCCTCATATACCAGCATGTCGGTCAGCGTATCACCCGCGCCGTGGCCACCTTTAATCAGGGCGGCCTTGGCCCCCATGGCCAGCAGGGCATGCCCGGCGGCCAGATAATCATCGCCATTGCGCAACGTCAGGCCGGTTAGCTTGGCGGCCTCCGGCAAATTCGGCGTTACAATCGTGGCAAGCGGCATCAGCAATTTTTTAACTGATGCAACCGCATCATCAGCCAGCAACACCGCACCCGAGGTTGCCACCATCACCGGGTCCAGCACCAGCGGCACGCTTTTCGGTAAACTGCCTGCCACCGCGGCAATAATCTCAGCATTCGCCAGCATGCCCAACTTTACCGCATCCACGCCAATGTCAGCCAGCACGGTTTCCATTGACAGCCGCACAAATGCCGCCGGCAGCGTGTGCACGCCAAACACGCCCAGCGTATTCTGGGCTGTCACCGCCGTGATGCTGGTGCAGGCATAGCCACCCAGGGCTGAAATTGTTTTAACATCCGCCTCAATCCCGGCCCCACCGCCGGAATCAGAGCCAGCAATCGTCAGCACCCGTTTGATCATGCGGCTTTGGCAATCGTCACGCATAGCCCCTCAACAATTTCCTGCACCAGGGCAAAATCCTCGCCCTCCGCCATCACCCTTATCAACGGCTCAGTCCCCGAAGCACGGATCAGCACCCGCCCGGTTGCCGCCAGCCGCTCACCTGCCAGCGCAATTGCGGTTTGAATATCCGCCCGCACCAATGGCGAGATACCGCTATAGCGCACATTGCGCAAAAGCTGCGGCAGCGGCGCAAACACCCGGCACGCATCTGAGGCTTTACGCCCTGAGCGCACCAGCACCGCCAGCACCTGCAAGGCGGCAACCAGCCCATCGCCGGTGGTGGCAAAATCTGACAATATCACATGGCCTGACTGCTCACCGCCAAGGTTAATCCCCTGGGCGCGCATGGCCTCGGCCACGTAGCGGTCTCCCACTTTGGTCCGCAGCAGGCTGATCCCCAACCCGCCCAAAAACCGCTCCAACCCAAGGTTTGACATGACCGTCGCCACGATGCCCGGTTTGGTAAGCCTGCCTTGTTGGAACATATCACGCGCGATCAGCCCGAGGATCTGGTCGCCATCGACAATCTCGCCCCGCTCATCGGCCAAAATCACCCGGTCAGCATCGCCGTCCAACGCTATGCCAATGTCAGCATGATGCTCAATCACCGCCGCGCATAAATGGTCCGGCACGGTCGAGCCAACACACTTATTGATATTATAGCCATCTGGCTCCACCCCAATCGGGATTACGGTAGCACCCAGCTCATACAATGCCGCCGGGGCCACCTTATAGGCCGCGCCATGGGCGCAATCCACCACAATGCGCAAACCATCCAGCCGCAAACCGCGCTCCAGGCTAGACTTTGCGGCCTCGATATAGCGTCCCGCCGCATCCACCAACCGCGATGCCCGCCCTAATTTGTCAGGCGGTGCCAAGCGGCCTGAGAGGTCACTCTCCATCAACGCCTCAATCTCCATCTCGGTCTCATCGGAGAGTTTGGACCCATCCGGCCCGAATAATTTAATCCCATTATCCTCAAACGGGTTATGGCTCGCTGAAATCACCACGCCCAAATCCAGCCGCAGGCTGCGGGTCAACATTGCAATCGCCGGGGTCGGCAGTGGGCCGGCCAGGGTTACATTCATGCCCGCCCCGGTGAACCCAGCGGTGAGCGCGGGCTCCAGCATGTACCCAGAAAGCCTGGTATCCTTGCCAATAATCACCCGGTGGCGGTGCTTGCCACGGGTAAATAATAAGCCAGCCGCCTGGCCTAGCTTCAACGCCATTTCGGCGGTCATCGGGCTGGTATTGGCGGTACCGCGGATACCGTCAGTGCCAAAAAGGCGGCGTTTGGTGGACGAATGGTTCATACAGCCTTTCCACTCCCGGCGGGCGGGTTCGTCAATTGCTGCCACATTTTCACACCCTGCACGGTCTGCGCCACATCATGCACCCGCAGAATATGCGCGCCCTGGCCCAAGGCGTATAACCCCGCCACCAGTGAGCCGGGGAAGCGTTTGCCGGCATTCGGCTCCTGCCCAAATTCCCCCACAAACCGCTTGCGCGACACCCCAATCACCAGCGGATGCCCCAACGCCACAAACGCCCAGGTCTCGCGTAGCAATTCCAAATTCTGCGCCCCCAATTTAGCAAACCCCAGCCCTGGGTCGAGCGCGATGTTTTCCGCCTTGATCCCCGCCGCCTCAGCAGCATCGCGGATCGCCACCAGCTCCGCCATCACATCGCGTGCCACATCCCCATAATGCGCCTGGCAATTCATGGTCATGGGCGAGCCGCGCATATGCATCAGCACCACCGGGCAGTTAGCCTGCGCCACCACCGCCGCCGCCTTGGGGTCATGCCGCAGGCCTGACACATCATTGATAATCCTTGCCCCCGCCGCCAACGCCGCCGCCATGGTAGCGCTATGGCGGGTATCCACTGAAATCACCGCCTCATGCGCCAGCGCCTGCAATACCGGCAATATCCGGGCAATCTCCTCATCGGCTGAAACGGGCGTGGCACCCGGCTTGGTGCTCTCCCCGCCGATATCCAAAATATCCGCCCCGGCGGCCAGCAAGGCGCGCCCCTGGGCAATCGCCGCGGGCGCATCCACAAACTTGCCACCATCTGAGAAGGAATCCGGGGTGATATTCAGAATCCCCATCACTTTTGGTGCGCTCAAATCCAGCCCGGCCCATTGCAATTTATCCATGAGCGTGCCGGTAGCGCGCCCCCGCCTTGCGTGCAACATTCTGATGGTAACGCAAACAGTAACGGGGGTGTGATCAAACCCGGCCTCAAACCCGGCCAAACATACGCTAGGTATTACACATGACCCTGCTGCCCCGCCCACTTGATCTGATCAACAAATCCATTGCAACCACCGGGTTAACCATCACCCGCAACATCAGCTACGGTCCAGCCCCGCGCGATAAAATTAACATCTACCGCCCCACCCGCGCCACCGGCGCTACCACCGGCGCCACCACCAGCCGGCTGCCGGTCATCATATTTTTTTATGGCGGCTCCTGGCAGTTCGGCCACCGGTCAGACTATCAATTTATGGCTGCCTTGCTCGCCAGGCGCGGCTTCGTGGTGGCCGTGCCGGACTACCGGCTCTACCCGCAGGTAAAATTCCCTGATTTTTTGAATGATTGTGCTGCCGCCACCGCCTTTATCATCAATAACATTGCCCAATACGGCGGCAACCCGCAGGAAATTTTCCTCATCGGCCACTCCGCCGGTGCCTATAACGCCGTCATGCTGGCGCTGGCGCCACAATTTCTCACCGCTGCTGGCAGCAGCCCCGCGCATCTGGCTGGTGTGGTTGGCATCTCCGGACCGTATGATTTTCTGCCGCTGCGCGATGCCATCATCAAGGATATTTTCTCCCCCCCGGCGGATATTACCCTCACCCAGCCCATTACCTATGCCCGCGAATCAGCCCCGCCGTTGTTGCTGCTGCATGGCGGCAAAGACACCACGGTATTACCCCGCAACACGACCGCACTGGGCGCCAAATTACGCAGCGCCGGCAGCGTGGTGGAAACCAAAATCTACCCCAAGCTCAGCCATATTGACATTATTCTCACCGTTTTGCCGGTATTTACCTGGCGCGCGCCGGTGTTTGCCGATATTTTCAGCTTTCTTGCTGCCTGCGCCGCTGGTGAATATAGCCCCAATGGTTCCGCGTTAACCGCACCCGTGGTAGATTAACATCCGGCGCGTCATTGGCGCCAAAGGGGTATCTAGGCATGGCTGACAAATTATATCTTGGCACAAGGCGGTACTCCTCCTGGTCATTGCGCGGCTGGCTGATGGTCAAACTAGCCGGTTTACCCGTTGAGGAGGTCATCATCCCCATCGCCGGGGGGGCCACAGCGGCTATCAAGGCGGTGTCGCCCAACGGTTTGGTGCCCTACCTTGAACACCAGGGCGCCAAAATCTGGGAGAGCCTGGCCATCGCCGAATATTGCGCCGAGTTTGAACCCGCTTTGTGGCCGGCTGATAAAATCGCCCGCGCCCATGCCCGCGCCATCGCCGCGGAAATGCACGCCGGGTTCCGCGCCCTGCGGCAAACCATGCCGATGAACCTTGGCAGGGCCCAGGCAGATATAAGCCAAACCGCCGAAAACCTGGCCGATATCGCCCGGATTGACCAAATATTCTGCCAGATCCGCAGCCTTTACGGCACTGAAGGCCCGTATCTGTTCGGGTCCATTTTCAATGCCGCTGATGCGATGTTCGCGCCGGTGGCAGCCCGTTTCATCACCTATCAACCGCCGCTCTCTGCCGTGGCGCAAGCCTATGTTCAGGCGGTGCGGGCGCAGCCATTGGTGGATGAATGGTATCGCCTCGCGATGGATGAGCCCGCCTCCTGGCGGCTTGATAAATATGAAAGCCTAGCCTGATGCCTTTCAGCCCATTTGTTTTAGCGCTTGCTGCGGCGGTGATTTCTTTTGCCGCGCCGCCCGGTGCCTCGTCCGTCAGCATCACTGTTCAGCACGGCAAAATCTATCAGACTGCCAAAGCCGGTGACCCGACGCAGGGTTTTTTGCAAATCCATAACAGTGGCGATGCTGATACGCTGACCGCCGCAAACTGCCCGCTGGCTGATACCACCAGCCTGGTTGGTCCTGGTCATCAGCCGATCATCAATCTCGCCATCCCCGCCAATAGCGATGTTGCGCTGGCCGCCAACGGCCCGCATCTGCAACTTACCGGTACGCATTTTCCGATACAGTTTGGCGCCATTATTCCCTGCAGCCTGACATTTAAAAGTGCCGGCGTGATTTCGGTGTTTTTATTCGCAGTACCCGCGCCTTAACCTGCTCCGTAAGCTCACTCCCTTAGGCCCGCGCCCATTCCCCAGCCCGTTAGCTGCACCGTTCCACCACCTCCGGCGCGTGGTGGCGCAGCAGCGCTGCTAACTGGCGAAATTGCATCTCTCGCGGGTCGCTGGCCCGCCACACCAGCGCGATGGTCCGCCCGGCGTTGCGCTCGTTCATGGTGCGGCATTGCACCAACTCACTAATCTCCGGCCGCGCCGCCACCGCCAGGGCGGGTAGAAGCGAATAGCCCTCGCCAGCCGCAATCATGTGCCACAACGTCTCCAGGCTGGTGGCATGCCTGGTGGCGGCAGGGGCGCCGGCGCACAGGGCCAGCGCCTGGTCGCGCAGGCAATGGCCCTCCTCCAGCAGTAACAAATCCGCAATCGGCAGTGCATCCAGCGTAATTCGTGGCAAATGCCCCAGCGGATGCCGCTTCGGTGTTGCCAGCACGAAGGGCTCGAAAAATAAATTGGCCGCCACTAACCCAGACATCTGCGGCACCGGCACCATCAGCACCACATCCAGCATGCCGTGCCGTAGCCGCTCGATCAGCGTGGCGGTACGGTTCTCGGTCAGCCGCAGCGCCACATCAGGCATCGCCTCCCGCAGCAGCTTCAGCAGCCCCGGCAAATAATACGGCCCCAGAGTCTCGATGGCGCCCAGTTGCAGCAGCCCTGAAAGCCCGGCCTGGCGCTGCCCCCCCATGGCAATAAAATGCCGCGCCTCTGCCAGCACCCGCCCGATCTGCGCCAGCAGCACCGCCCCTTCCGGCGTTACCGCCACGCGGCGCTGGGTGCGCTCAAAAAACACTACCCCCAGGTGCGCTTCCAGCTTGCGGATTTGCTCAGAGAGTGCCGGCTGGCTCACCCCGCACCGCTCCGCCGCCCGGCCAAAATGCGTCAGCTCCGCAACCGCCTCAACATATTCCAAATCCCGTAGGGACAAACCAGCCAGAGATTTCTGTTTCATCATAACCCATAGGTGTTGCCATTGATGTCTATATAATCAATCAACAACACCTATCAATTATAAGGTTGCCTATCCGGCCTATTCAGCCGGCGCCAGGTTTGCCCGGCCGTAACCGTTCGGGCGGTAAAACACGATCCCGATCAGCAACCCACCAATGCCCACAATCTGGGTGGTAAGGTTAAAGGTGGTAATGGCGTAAATGCCCAGCCCAAAAAGTGCCAGCGCGCTCAACAGCGGGAACACCGCGTAACCCAAAAACGTACCCAAGGATTGCTTATAGCTATCATGGTATGACCACGCACAAACCAATCCCGCCAAACCGTAATAATAGCACACCTGCACCGCAATGGCGCTCACGGAATCCGCCAATATGGTGGCGATGGAGGGCATAAAGCTTGAAACAAAAATCAACACCAACCCAAGCGCCAGCAACAAATACATGGTGCGCACGGGCGTGAGCGTTTTTTCCTGCACCACGCCAAAAGTTGTTGGCAAGGCACGGTCCCGGCCCATGGCGAACAAGGTGCGCGAGAATTGCAGCATGGTGGTCTCCAGCGTCGCCACACTCGAGAGGATCAACGCCAATGAAGCCGCATAGCCGCCGGCCTTGCCAAGCCCGGCCTGCAGCGCAACATGATAGATCAAATTATCAGAAAACCCTGAAGCATCCTTCAAGGTAAACATCATCAACGCCGCCACCGTAAAGGCGACAAACGAAGCAATGGTGATGAAAATAGATAAAAACCCACCGTTGCCAGCCGCATTCGGCGGGGCACCTTTGGTTTCCTCACTGAGATTGCAGGTCACATCCCAACCCCAATATAAAAACACCACAATCAGCGCTGAAGCGGCAAAAGTGCCGGGTGGATAATTAAACCCAAACCACGACCATGAAAATGGCGTGACAGCACCGCCCACGCCGGTGTGAAAAAATGCCGCCAATGAAATGCCAAACAGGATCAAAAGTTCAATCGAACTCATCACCACCTGAATTTTGCTGGTCAATTCAATGCCGGTTATCAATACCGCGCCGATGGCAATAAACCATACCGCACCAATCGAGGTTGTCAGCCACACGTTGCTGGCCAGATCGGCATCGAACAAATCAATTGTTGCGGTACCCAGCGGTACGCTGCCGGTTACCATGAAGACGATGGCGGCAATCAACAAGGCCCAGCCGGAGAAATATCCGAAAAATTTGCCAAACCCCTGTTTGGTCCATTCATAAGCAGCACCGGCATTGGCCATCTTTTTGTTCAACCCCTTATAGGCCATCGAAATGCCCAGCATCGGCACTGCGAATATCAGCAGTGCATTGGGTGATACCGCCCCCGCCGCCGCCAGTAACCCGGCTATCGCCACCGCAATTGAAAACCCTGGGGCGCTGCCTGCGACCCCCATAATGATCGATTCAAAAAATGATAATGAATTAGCCTTTAATTCCACGCTCATCGGTCTGCACCCTTTCGTTCAATTTTCTCGAATATCTGCCCTGTTACCGTGACGGTTATTCGTTATTAGTCTGAGATGTACCATTTAACGGCTACCACGTAACCGTAACATCAATTTTTCGAAAAAAGGAAATAGTTTATCGTTCCCATATCCTTCAGGATGATAAAAAACGATACCGGCCAACAACCCGCCGATCCCAACCAGTTTGGTGGTAATATCAAAGGTCGTGATGGCATAAATCCCCAGCCCGATCAGCGTAATTCCGCTCACCAGCGGGAAAATTCCATACAGTAGAAACTCGCCAAACGCGCGCTTGAAGCTTTTGCGGTAAGCCCAAAAGCAAACAATCCCTGCCAGGCCGTAATAATAACAAACCTGCACGGCAATGGCATTTACCGAGTCAGTAAAAATTTTGCCAAGTGAAGGCATAAAGCTGGTCAGGAAAATGAGCACCAGCCCCAAAATCATGAGCAGATACATCGCCCGCACAGGTGTCTCGGTTTTGGCCTCCACCACGCCAAATGCTGTGGGCAAAGCGCGGTCCCGTCCCATCGCAAACAACGTGCGCGAAAACTGCAACATGGTGGTTTCAAGTGTCGCAATGCTGGAAAGGATGAGCGCCAAAGACGCCAATAATCCACCCATCGGCCCCAGCCCGGCTTGTAAGGCGACATGGTAGATCAGGTTGTCTGAGAAACCCGAGGCATCCTTCAAGCTAAACAAAAGCAGCGCTGCCAATGCAAAGGCAACAAACGATGTCATTGTAATGAACATCGACAAAAACCCGCTACTACCGGCTGCATTGGCTGGCTTCTTTACTGTTTCCTCACTGAGGTTACAGGTCACATCCCAGCCCCAATATAAAAACACCACCAGCAAGCATGAGGGCGCAAATGAGCCATCCGGATAGGCAAACCCAAACCAGTTCCATGAAAACGGTGTCACCGCGCCGTATTTGCCCGCATGAATGAAAGCCGCAACTGAAATCCCGCCCAGAATAAGCAGCTCAATTGAGCTCATAAAAACCTGAATCTGGCTGGTCAGCTTGATGCCAGTTATCAAAATCGCGCCTATTAAAATAAACCATACGGCACCAATTGATGTTGTTAGCAAAACATTCGCTGCATAATCAGGGTTGAACAAGTCAATCGTCGCGGTGCCGAGCGGCACGCTACCGGTGACCATGAACACCATCGCCGCGACCAGCAACGCCCAGCCCGAAAAATAGCCGAAGAACTTGCCAAATGCCTGCTTAGTCCATTCATAAGCAGCGCCAGCGTTCGGCGCCCGCCGGTTCAGTCCTTTATATGAAATGGCGATACCCAGCATCGGGACGGCGAAAATCAATATGGCGTTGGGTGATACCGTACCCGCCGTGCCGATCAACCCGGCAATCGCCACCGCTATCGAAAACCCTGGGGCACTACCGGCGACCCCCATAATCAGCAGTTCAGAGAATGATAATGCATTCGCCTTTAATCGTGCCGCCATATTTTAACGCCCCTAGAATGTTGCTTACCCGGTTAACCTCGCTGGCTGCTGCTGGGTGATGCAATGAATATTGCCGCCCCCCAGTAAAATCTCGCGCCCGGGGATCATGATAATCTCACGGTCCGGAAACAGTGCTGCCAGAATTTTTTTCGCTTCGACATCAGTCTCAACGCCAAATTCTGGTGCAATAACCGCGCCATTCGCAATATAGAAGTTAACATAGGAGGCGGCCAGCCGCTCCCCCGCGCGGCGGTTCATTCCGTAGGCAGTTTGGTCGATTCCTATCGCCTCATCTGCCTGAAAAAACATCGCTTTCGGCATCGGAATGTGCCGCACCGTCAATTGGCGGCCTTTGGCATCCCGCGCCGCTAGCAGCAGCACCTCGGCATCGCGCGAGACTTCATAATGCGGGTCGGCTGGGTCATCGCACCAGCTCAACAACACTTCACCGGGACGCACAAAGCAGGCCAGATTATCCACATGCCCGCCGGTCTCATCATGCGGCACGCCGGCCCCCAGCCACACAACATGTGAGGCACCCAGGTAATCTTTCAAAACCTGCTCAATCTCCTGCCGCATAGCACCGGGGTTGCGGTCCTGCGCCAACAGGCAAGCCTCGGTTACCAAAACCGTGCCCTCGCCATCAACATGAATGGCTCCGCCTTCTATAATGTATGGGGCGCGGTAGCGGGGCGCGTGGGTAAGCTGCAGCATTTTCGCCGCCACCGCATCATCCAAATCCCATGGAAAATAAAGGCCATTTTGCAGGCCGCCCCAAGCATTGAACGGCCAGTCCACCCCGCGCAAGTCACCGGCACCGTTCACCACGAAACTAGCACCTACATCGCGCGCCCAGGCATCATTGCTGCTTACCTCAACCACCCGTACGCTCTCCGGCAGCACCGCCCTGGCAGCGTGCCACTGGCGCGCACTTACCATCATGGTCACCGGCTCGAAACTCGCA
>JAQNCT010000016.1 GCA_029077825.1 Acidocella sp.
GAAGGGGCTACACGGCGGGAGGCGTTGCCTGGGTGTTAGGGTTTTTGGGACCCGAGAGCACCATATACACTGCCGGGACCACAAACAGGGTGAACATCGTACCAATCGAGAGGCCACCGGCAATTACCACGCCCATATTCACCCGCGCCGCCGCCCCTGCACCGCTGGCCAGGACCAACGGCAGAACACCCAGAACCATGGCCGCTGTAGTCATTAGAATGGGCCGCAACCGGATGTTGGCCGCATGCTCAATGGCCGCACGCTTTGCCATGCCTGCGTAGCGGGCCTCGTTGGCTACCTCGACCATCAGAATGCCGTGCTTGCTGACCAGACCCATCAACGTCACCAGCCCGACCTCGGTATAGATGTTCAATGAGACCCCGCCAAAGCCGAGGTAGATGAACACCAAAGCCCCAGCGATTGACATCGGTACTGATACAAGAATGATCAGCGGATCGCGAAATGAATTGAACAATGCTGCCAGGGCTAGGAAAATAATGATCACCGCAAAGCCAAAGGTGACGATAAAGCTGGCATTTTCCTGCACATATTGGCGCAATGGTCCGGCATAATCCTCGCTGTAACCGGTTGGCAACATCTGTGCCGCCACTTGCTGCAAAGTGGCCAGCGCCTCCTGTTCTGAAACGCCAGGGGCAGCAACGCCTTGGATGGTGGCGGAGTTTTGCTGCTGGAAATGGTTGATTGATTCCGGAATCACGGATGTTGTGATGGTGGCAACCGAGGACAGCGGCACGTTGATGCCGTTGACCGAAGTGATTGGGTAATTCTCTAAGTCTGCCACGTTGAGGCGGTATTTGCGCTGCACTTGTGGGATAACCTTGTAGGAGCGGCCGTCCAAGCTGAAATAATTCACATAGCCGCCACCTAATGCTTCCGAAAGCGCGGCGCCCACGCTGCTCATCGTCAAGCCAAGCTCCGAGACCTTAGCACGGTCAATTGTTACCGTTGCCTGCGGCTGATCCAACTTCAAATCACTTTGCAGGAACATGAACTTACCGGTCTTTAAAGCCGCCGCGAGGAATTTCTGCGAGACCGGGTAAAGCTGCGAGAAATCCGAGGTGGTTTTCAACACGAACCCAATGGGGAGACCGTTGGAACCAGGCAGTGACGGCGGCTGGAATGCCACAACCTGCTGGCCTGCAATTTTTGCACTAGCCTCAGCTTGCAAGGCATTTTGAAGTTGCGTGGCGCTGGTGGTGCGTTGATCCCAGGGTTTCATCACCACGCCCAGAATATCCTGGTTCGGCACGTCAATCTGAAAAGTGCCGGCGGCTTCGGGATGCGCCAACATGATCGCATTCAAATGCTCATCCCAAATGGTTTTTTGTGGAATTGTGGCATTCGGCGCTGAGGTCGCGAACATGATGACGATGCCCTGATCTTCCTGCGGGGCCAGTTCAGCCGTGGAGCCTTTGTCGAGGAAATAAATACTGGTGAAAACCACGGCGGCAAACACCATCACCACCGGGACGTTATTTAAACTGCCTTGCAGCAGTCTGCTATAAAACCTTTGTAACTTGCTAAACTGCCGGTCAATGAAGCTGACAATTTTACTGTCCCACGCCGGGTGGTTACGATCGATCGGCTTAAGAATTTTTGAGCTCATCATGGGCGTCAAAGTCAGCGCAATGATGGCAGAAATTGTAACAGCCCCAGCCAGGGTAAAAGCGAATTCGGTGAACAGCGCACCAGTGAGGCCGGACTGAAAACCAATCGGCACGTAAACCGCGATCAGCACCACCGTCATCGCGATGATCGGGCCGCCCAACTCACGCGCAGCCTCGATGGCTGCATTGAACGGTGTTTCGCCATTGTCCATATGGCGGTTGACATTTTCCACCACGATGATGGCATCATCGACCACCAGCCCGATCGCCAGCACCAGCGCCAGCAAAGTGAGCAAATTGATAGTGAACCCCAAGGTGGCCATCATCGCAAATGCGCCGATCAACGAGAGGGGAATCGCGATGACGGGAATAATGACAGAGCGCGGCGAACCCAGGAAGGCGAATACCACCAGCGTGACAATTCCGAGCGCTTCAATCAGCGCCGTGATCACGTCATGGATGGAGCCGTTCACGAATGCCGTGGAATCGTAAGGGATGGAAGCTTCAAGCCCCGTTGGCAACTGGGCCTGAATGGTAGGCAGAACTTTTTTCACACCCGCAATTACGTTTAACAGGCTGGCGGTCGGGGCAACCTGAATACCAATGAACACGCCACTTTTATTGTCAAACGTCACATGCTGCTCATAGTTGTCAGCACCCATCTCGACCTTGGCGACATCCTTGAGCCGGATGATGGCACCGTTGGCTTGCTTGACGATGAGGTTGTTAAATTCATCAACACTATGCAAGCCAGTTGAGGCGGTTAGGGTAATTTGAGTCATCTGACCCTTGGTGTTGCCCAGGGCAGCGATAAAATCGTTATTCGCCAGTGCCGCCGAAACATCCGAGGCAGTCAGCCCATAAGCCGCAAGCTTCACCGGATCGAGCCAGACACGCATGGCAAAATTTTGCGAGCCGAGAATCTCGGCGGTCTGCACACCGTTCACCGCCTGCAATTGTGGCTGCACCACACGGGTCACATAATCAGTAATCTGGTTCGGTTGCAGCACTGAGCTACGAAACGCGATATACATCGCATCAATCGTCTGCCCGACCGTGAGCACCAGCACTGGTTGCTGGGTGCCGGTGGGCAGTTGATTGAGGACCGAATTGACCTTCGAACTGATCTCGGTCAGAGCCGAATCCGCATTATGGTTCAGCACCAGATTGATGGTGATGACGCTTTCACTGGTCAAGCTGCTGGAGGTGATGTCATCAATGCCGTTGACCTGCGAAACCGCATTCTCAATCGGCGTGGTAATGAACCCGGCCACCACATCGGGCGAAGCACCGGGATAGGTGGTGGTGATGGTGATGGTAGCGTTCTCGGTCTGCGGATATTCCAGCACCGGCAATGAGCCAACCGCCCGCAGGCCAAGCACAAAAATCAGCGTGCTCACCACTACGGCAAGCACCGGACGCCTGATAAAAAGGTCGGTGAAAAATTTCATCGGGCCGGGCTCTATTCGTTCGGCGGGTTCGGATTGGGGCTGTTGCTAACAGCAACATCGTTATTGATGGTCACAATGGAGCCGTTGTGCAGTTTTAACTGCCCCGCTGTGACCACCACATCGCCAGGGTTGACGCCTTTGGTGATGGCAATCTGGTCGCCGCGCGTATCGCCGACCTGCACGAACACCTGATGCGCAAGCAGCGTATCTTTGCCATTGGCGTCCTTGGAATGGCTGACTGTATAAACCGTATCGCCATACGGATTATAGGTAATGCATGTCTGTGGCAGGGTAATGAAATTATCGGGAGTTCCGACGCCGACCGACACGGTGGCAAACATACCAGGCCGGAGGAGCAGTTTATCATTATCGATGGTGGCGCGCACCTGCACGCTGCGAGTGGTGGTATCAACCGCCGCATTGATGGCGGAAATTTTACCGGCAAAAGCCTGGTCGGCAAAGGCATCAACCGTCACGTCCACCACCTGCCCGACGTTGATCTGGGCAATCTCCTGCTGAGGTACGTAAAAATCCACGAACAGCGGATTAAGCTGCTGCAACGTGACGATTTGTGTTCCCGCACTCAGATACTGGCCAACATTCACCTGCCTAACGCCCAATGTTCCGGCAAATGGCGCTTTGATCTGTTTCTCATCAATCAGGGCCTGCTGGGCATGCACCTGTGCCTGCGCGGCATCGAGCGTGGCTTTATCAGTGTCAACCTGCGCCTGGCTAACGGCATCAGCCTGCAACTGCTTCAAATCCCGCTGGTAGGTAACCGCGTCAAGCTTCGCCGTGGCCTGTAGCTGCGCCAGCACCGCGCTGTCGTTGTTTAAACGCAAAGTTGCCAGCAATGTACCGGCCGGCACATTGTCACCAGATTTGAAATTGATGGTATCGACAATACCGGAAAGCTCCGATGATATATTCGCCCCATTAATCGCCACCACGCTGCCAACCGAATTGATGGAAGGTTGCCAGGCAGACTGAGCCGCCGTGATGGTGGCCACCGTCTGCGGCGGGTTGGCTAATGTGGCCAAAAACTTGCCGATCATAACGTTTTTGAAGGCGCCGAACCCAAATACCGCCCCCAACACCACAGCTACCAGCAGCAGCATGATTATAAGACGTTTGATCATGGCATCGCCCTTATGAAATTCCTCATGGAATAATCCCGCAACAAGTCTTAACCGCGCTGCTCACATCATCGCGGTGCCACCAGCCGCCACCCAGCGCCTGAAACAGTGCTGCCGTATCAGACAGCCGCGTCGCTTGCGCCTTCACCCGTGCTACCAGCGAAGTTTGATAATTGGTTTGCGCGGTGAGCACCGCCGTGAATGGCTGGCTGCCGTATTTAAACTGGCTTTGCACAACCGCAAGACTCTGCGCGGATGAGTCCTCAGCCAATTGCGCGGCCTGCAGCGTCTGGGCATCATATTGCAACGCCTGCAAGGCATTCGCGACATTCTGAAACGCAGCCAATACGGTGGCCTGATATTGCGCGCCTGCCACATGCAAAGCGGCAATTGAAGCTTGGCGCTTGGCTGCCAATTCGCCGCCCTGAAATACCGGCTGCGTAACACCCGCAATCAGGCTCCACAGCAAGGTTTGCGGGGTGAACAGGCTGGCGGTTGTCAGGGCATCATGACCAACGCTGGCTGACAGCGTAATTTGCGGTAGCATCTGTGCTGTTGTCACGCCAACATTCGCGGAAGCTTCATGCAATTGCTCGGCAGCAGCTTGAATATCGGGCCGTTGATTCACCATCTCTGAAGGCAGGCTGGCGGGAATTGTCTCCGGTAGATGCAGGCTGGCGAGCGTAAAATCAGCCTCGTGGAAATCAGCGGGAAATTTACCGACGTAATCAGCCAACTGGTTGCGCAACTGCGCCAGTTGCGATTGTAGCGGCGGTAAGCTGGCCTCTGCGCTCGCCAAACTGGCCTGCTGGCTGATGATATTAGCCTTCGCAACACCGCCCAGCGCATACTGGCGTTTGAGAATATCAAGCTGCTTTTGCTCGGCGGCAACAATGCTATTGGTGGCTGAAATTTGCGCGTTCAATGAGGCTTCATTTACCGCCGCCGTGACGATATTTGCCGTAAGCGAGAGATACGCCGCTTCGAGTTGGTAACGCTGAAAATCAGCCTGGGCTTGCAAACTCTCCACATCGCGGCGCGCCCCGCCCCATATATCAAGGCCATAAGAAACACTGAGTGAGGCGTTATAAAGCGTAAATGGCGAAATTTGTTTGGCCCCACCACCAAATGAAGCAGCAGAAGCAGATGATGGTTGCTGGCGTTCAGCCTGGAAGCCCGCGGATAGCGATGGCACCAGCTGCCCGTAAGCGGCCCGCACATTCTCACGCGCTTGCAACAAAGTTTGCTGCGAGGCTTGTAGTGTGGGATTGTTGGCCAGCGCCGTGTTGATCAGTGCATTTAATTCAGGCGAATGAAATAAACGCCACCAATCACCTGAAATATCACCACCGATGACAAAACTCTGAGCCTCACCACCAGCAACCATAGTTGAGGGCGCTAGTGTGTTGGGCGTGAGAGATGCTACCAAAGGCGCAGCAGGCGCATGATAGTTAGGCCCTACCTCACAAGCTGACAAAGCCAGTAAAGCGCACAGTGAAGACGACAAAAAGAGGAAACCCGTTGGTTTCATACGCGTTAGCTAAGCGGGAAATGAGCGTCCGTCAAGCAACAATAAAATGATAAAATGATAAAATGGAAACTTGTAAGTTTCCCAATTGCACGTATAAAAAAAAAATGGCCAGCGATAGAAACACCAAACCTGCTGCTGCCGCGCCCCGTAAGGCTGCCGTGAAAACCCCCGCCGCGAAGCCTGCCGCCAAAATAGCGTCCGTCGGCGGTGAACCGTTGAATTCCGAGCGCATGCTGAAGCTGATTGCCGCGGCTGAGGATATTTTCCTCCTGAAAGGCTACCATACCGCGACCATGACCGACGTAGCAAAAGCCGCCGGCATGTCAAAAAAGACAGTTTATCAACTAATCGAATCAAAAGCCGAGCTGTTTGCTGCTTTGCTGGCACATCATCAATCATTGCTAAATTTCCCTGCCGAGCAACCGGGCTGGACAGTACGCGATATTTTAAATGCCAATTTACTATGCCTGGCCCGGTTTCTGCTCTCGAAAGAACAAATCGCCATCGTGCGGCTGATTATGGCGGAATATACCCACAGCCCTGACCTTGGCCGGGTATTTCACCTCAAGCGCGTCCAGAAAGCCCGCTCCAAACTTGAAATTTGCCTGACCGATATCGCGGCGCGTTATGGCTGCGAGGTTTGCGATGTGCGGGAAATGTCTGGCATGCTTTTCGGCATGGCCATTGGGGAGTTTTTACTCAGCGCCCTCATCGGCTTTCGTGCCGCCCCAAGCAAAGCGGTGCTGGAAAGCCGCGTGAGCAATGCGGTGACTATATTTTTAAGCGGCTGCGAAACGCTTAACCACCCGTAACCGACATGTGCCGCGCTACCGCCGGGCGCGCCTTGGCGCGGTCAATTACAAAGTCATGACCTTTCGGTTTCCGCGCGATAGCTTCAAAAATCGCCGCATCAAGCACTTCATCAGATTCAGCAGCCCGCAGCGGCCCACGTAAATCCGCAGCATCATCCTGGCCGAGGCACATATATAAAGTACCGGTGCAGGTAAGGCGCACGCGGTTGCAGCCTTCACAAAAATTATGAGTGAGCGGTGTAATGAAACCAATTCGTTGCCCAGTTTCCGCAACATTCATATAGCGCGCCGGGCCACCAGTCAGGTAATCAGAATCGCTCAACGTCCAACGTCGTTGCAAGCGGGAGCGCACCAGCGAGAGTGGCAAAAATTGCTCGGTACGGTCGGCATCAATTTCACCTAGAGGCATGGTTTCGATCAAGCATAAATCGAACCCGTGCACACCGCACCATTCGATCATGCTGTCATATTCATCTTCGTTTACGCCCTTTAGCGCCACGGCATTGATTTTAAGTTTCAGGCCAGCGGCTTTAGCGGCCATCACGCCATTCAGCACCGCGGGCAATTTGCCCCAGCGGGTAATCTCGGCAAATTTTTCCGCATTCAGCGTATCGATGCTGACATTAATGCGGCGTACCCCAGCCGCCATTAAATCATCAGCATATTTGGCTAATTGGCTGCCATTGGTGGTGATGGTGAGTTCCTCAAGCCCATTACCGATGCGCTCACCCAATTTGCGGATCAGCCACATTACGTCGCGGCGCACCAAAGGCTCGCCGCCGGTAAGGCGCAGCTTGGTCACGCCATGGCGGATGAAGGCGCCGCAAAGACGGTCAAGTTCCTCCAGCGAGAGCAGGTCTTTCTTAGGCAGAAACACCATGTCCTCGGCCATGCAATAGACACAGCGAAAATCGCAGCGGTCAGTAACGGAAACGCGCAAATAGGTGACGGCGCGGCCAAAAGGGTCAATCATAGCGGATACTTCGCGCTGCATGGGCATAAAGGCAAGGGTGCCAGCGCGATTTATGGCAAAGCCAGCCACAGCCATAACCCCGAGCCAGCGGTGATAACGGCGGTGAGCCAGACCACAGGTAAAACATTGTGGGCCATCTGAGCGATTCCACCCAGCAACAACGCCCCGATGGCGTAGCCGCCATCCCGCCAGAACCGGTAGGTTCCCAGCGCCTTGCCACGGATCAACGGCGGCGCACGATCCGACATCGCGGCTATTAGATTAGGATACAGCAAGGCCATGCCCACCCCCATGACCACGGCGGCCGGTAACCACACGGCAGGGCCTTGCCCCAGAGCGGTTAGCGCGATGCCCGCCGCTAACACGAAAAACCCCGTAGTAATCGGGCGCTTGCGGCCAATTTTATCGCCCAGATGACCGGTCCAGAGCTGTGATAAGCCCCACACGATGGCGTAGGTGCCGGTTAACCAGCCGATTTCAACCAACGGCGCACCATGGGCGTCAAATAGCAGCGGAAACATGACCCATACCAGCGTATCAGCAATTTTGTTCACAACCCCGCCCTGGCAGATTGCCCGTCCGGCGGAGTCGTGGAACGACAAGCGCATGAAAATTCTGGCCAGTTGTGGCGGCGGCTCCTGAGAGCTACCTTGGCTGGCCGCGTGATGTTCGGCTTTGACCCAGGCCTGCGTGTCGCGCAGGAAAAACAGCGAGAAGAAAGCGGCTGCAATTACCAACAAGCCAAACCATAGCAAAGCCGGGCGCGCACCATAGAGATGGGCAAAATACGCCGCTGCAAATCCTGCCACCCCAACAGCCACATAGCCGGTCGCCTCATTAATGCCCACAGCCAGGCCACGTTGTTGGCTGCCAGCCAAATCAATCTGGCTGGTGACGGTCATGGTCCAGGAAAACCCTTGCGAGACTCCTAAAAACATATTGGCCACCACAATCCACCACCAGTCGGACGCCTGATAAATCAACAGCGGCACCGGAACGGCAGCCAGCCAGCCCACGATGAGAACCGGCTTGCGGCCAAACCTGTCAGCCAACCCACCGGCAACCAAATTCAGCGGGCCTTTTACCAATCCGAAGGAGAGCACAAAGCTGGCCAGGAATAAAAACGCCCCGGGTGTCACGCCAAACTCACGCGCCACTGAGGGTAAAACTGCCCGTTCCATGCCGATAACGAGGCCGACGAAAAACACCTGCAAGGCTTGCAAACTAAATTGCCCTGCATTGTGCCGAATGCCGCGTTGATGGTTGTTGGTGACGATTTCTGTTGTCACGCAACGTTCCGTATTGCTTGCTTATGGCGCATCAACCCGCTCCAACTGAACATGATTCGTGTTCATGACTATTTTGCCAGCATGTTCAAACATCACCGTTACTTTTTCATCAACGGCGGATTGTACCTGGCCCAGACCCCAATCTGGTTGTCGCGGGTTACAAACATAGTCTCCAGGCTCAAACTCACTGCGCATGATAACCGCACTGTTGCATATAATTGAGCATATGGGGTGGTATTGGCGCAGTGGCAAAAGCCGGCGGGATCAGCGGTAAATGAATATGCCGCGCCAACAAACAAAGCGGCCCGTGGCCACCGCCATAAATGGCATCACCAACAATGGGGTGGCCAATGGCGGCACAATGAGCGCGGATTTGGTGAGTACGGCCGGTTTGAGGGTGCAATTCCAGCCACGCGATGTTTACCCCCTGCCCTTTGAGTTCCCATTCAGTGATAGCGGGAGGCGCCTTCGCATCGGGCACCATTTTCCAATGCCGGACGATGGTTTGCTTGGCCAAAGGCTGGTCGATAACGCCGCTGGTTTGGCGGAAATTACCGCGCACCAGCGCCCAGTAGGTTTTCTCGACCCCGCCTGATGCAAACAGAGCCTGGGCCACTAATAGAGCTGATTTTTTCAACGCAATCACCAGGCATCCTGCGGTGTCTTGGTCCAGCCGGTGCGCTGCCCAGGGGCCGGTTTTGCCGTGGGACCAGGTGGGGTAATAATCCTCAATGCTAGGGCCGCCGGCCCGGCCCGGATACACCGGCATGCCGGCGGGTTTATTGATGATGATTAGCCGGTTGCTGTTAAATAGAATAGCCGGGGTCACGCCCGTAAATGCTCAGGCACAACTAGCCCTAAACGATGCGGAATGTCCCAAATCTCGCGCACCCTGCGGGTTTCAACAAATCCGGCGGCCAGATAATTTGGTAGCGCTCTGGGGTGGTCAGCGGTGCAGGTGTTCACGGTCATCTCGCGCAGCGGCCCAGCCTGGTTGAACACGCTCTCAATAGCGGCGGCCAACAGTAACGCCCCCAGACCTTGGCCAATAAAGCCCGGCAGCAGGCCGAAATAATTTAAATTCACCGCAGGCCAAGGTTCAGCGTCAGTCTCAAAAAACCCGGCGACTTCGCCTTGCACGCGCAGCACGTGAATGTTTACGCACGGGTTGGCCAGATGGCGGGCCAGCACGTCATCGGGCATCATTCTGCGCAGCCACCACAACCAAGCTGCGCCAACCTCATTATAAAGCCGCCGGTACGCCGCCACATCAAGCCGCTCGGCGGTCAAGGTCACGCCCGGTGGAAACACCGTTGGCGGTGCTGGTTTACGGGCTCTCAGGCGTAAAAACGTCACGATCACCGCAATCCGGTCGGCCTGCTCACCCGGGGCCAAGCGAGCATAGTCCACGGTATTAATCGTCCAGGAAGCTGCGCAATTTGCGCGAGCGCGACGGATGCTTGAGCTTACGCAGCGCCTTGGCCTCAATTTGGCGAATCCGCTCACGCGTTACGTTAAACTGCTGGCCGACTTCTTCAAGTGTATGGTCAGTGTTCATACCAATGCCAAAGCGCATCCGCAGCACGCGTTCTTCACGCGGCGTGAGCGAGGAGAGCACGCGCGTCGCAGCTTCACGTAAATTCGCCTGCACCGCGGCATCGAGGGGAATAATCGCGCCCTTGTCCTCGATGAAGTCACCGAGATGCGAATCTTCTTCATCGCCGATCGGGGTTTCAAGCGAGATCGGCTCCTTAGCGATTTTCAGCACCTTGCGCACTTTCTCAAGCGGCATGCCCAATTTCTCAGCCAATTCTTCCGGCGTCGGTTCGCGGCCAATTTCGTGCAGCATCTGGCGTGAGGTGCGCACCAGCTTGTTGATCGTCTCGATCATATGAACCGGAATCCGGATGGTGCGGGCCTGATCAGCGATTGAGCGCGTTATGGCCTGGCGAATCCACCAGGTAGCGTAGGTTGAGAATTTATAACCACGGCGATATTCAAATTTATCTACCGCCTTCATCAACCCGATATTGCCTTCCTGGATCAAATCCAAAAACTGCAGACCACGGTTGGTATATTTTTTGGCAATTGAAATCACCAGGCGTAAATTCGCCTCGATCATTTCCTTCTTGGCGCGCGTGGAATCGCGCTCGCCACGCGAAACGGTGGAATAGACGCGGCGGAATTCTTCAATTGGCAGACCGCCTTCGCTGGCTACTTTGCCGATCTGGGCACGCAATTCGCCCACTTGCGGCATAAATTTCTGCACGAAGGTTTTCCAGCCCTTGCCCGGCAACGCCGAAACATCGTTCAGCCAGTTTGGGTCCAACTCGCGGCCCCGGTAATGTTGCAGGAATTCCTCGCGGGTAACTTTAGCACCTTCCGCGAGACGCAGAATTTGCCCTTCCAGCCCGTTGAGGCGCTGGTTCAGCACCTTTAACTGCGCAACCAGCTCCTCGATGCGATTGTTATGCAGCCGTACCTGCTCAACCTTCGCCACTAATTCATCACGCAGCTTTTCATAATTTTTCTCGGAGCGGGTGTTTACATCCACGCCCGCTGTTAAGTTATCAAGCCGCTTTTGCTGGATTTTCGCCAACTTCTCGTACAGCTTCTCGATATCCTCAAAATAGGTGAAAATCTCTGGCTTCAGCTTTTCTTCCAGCGCCGAGAGCGACATGCCGACGCCCTCGTTATCCTCATCGTCCTCAATTTCTTCCTGGGTCTGAAAACCCTCGGTGGGTACCGGCTCGTTACCGGCCTGCATGGCTTCCAGGTCGATCACGTCGCGCAGCAGCACCCGGCCGTTATTGAGCGCATCATGCCAGGCGATGATGGCGCGGAAGGTGAGCGGGCTTTCGCACAAGCCCCGGATCATCATGTCGCGGCCGGCTTCGATTCGCTTGGCGATGGCGATTTCGCCCTCGCGCGAGAGCAATTCCACCGTGCCCATCTCACGCAGATACATCCGCACCGGGTCATCAGTGCGCGAGACCGAGCTTTCGCTGATATTGCCAGCCGGGCTATCATCGTCCTCTGCGGCTTCTTCCTTGGCAACCGGCTGGACTTCGGGGTCTTCACCCTCTTCGGATTCCACCACCTGGATGCCCATTTCAGAGAGCATCGCCATGATATCTTCAATTTGTTCGGAAGAATTCTGCTCGGCGGGCAATACCGCGTTTAACTCATCGAAGGTAATGTAGCCGCGCTCTTTGCCCTTAGCGATCAGCCGTTTGACGGAGGCTGACTGCGTATCCAGCACATTGGCATCGGCTTCAACTTCGGGGGCGGGCTGTTCGGCGGCGGGGGTGGGCTTAATGGCCATGGTAGGCGAAACTCCGGGTCGACATGATGAGTGTATTTGGTGATAAAACAGCGCGATTTAAGGGCTTTAATCAGAGTCCCGCTCGGCGCGCTCGGCACGCGACAAGGCCGAGCTTAGCCTGATAAATTTTTGCACCGTTTCCGGGTCGTCAGGGGCGGCCATGTAGCGTTGGCGCTGCTCGTCTCGTTGATCGCGCAATCGCAACCGGCTGGACCTCATCAAACCGAACATCTCCCACCATAGGTCAGCAGCTTCCGCCAATGTAGCACTCGCTGCAGCACTGGCAGGCAAGGGTGACATGGCAAGAATACGCGCTGCCACAATGCCCAGCGCATTTTGCGGTAAGTGAGTGAGGTGGCCTTGTAAGTCAAGGGTTTCGTTGCTGTGGTGCAATTTTTGGTCCGGATTCGACGCCATATAGGCGGAAAATGCCTCGCGGAGTTTGGCGCAGTCCGGCGGCAGGTCAATCAGGGCAAAGGCTTCTTCGACATCATGCAGCAATTGCGGGTGGTTCAGAAGGATGGCGGTGAGGATTTTGCCACGCTCAATATCGGCGGCGGCGGGGTCAATGGCCGGGCGGGGCACCCGCAACACTGGCGCTTTTGGCTGTGAGCCGAATTTTTTACTGCCAATTTTGCCGCCGGTACGGGGCCGTTCGGCAAAAAACCGGTCCAACAGCATGGCGCGGTATTCGCCAGCCAGGGCTTTGTCGGGAATTTTATTGGCGGTTTCCACCAGCCTGGCACGCAGGGCGGCGCGGCCTTCCGGTGTAGCGGTAACGGCGCCTTCGGCCAGCATGTCAAACAGCACAGCTGATAGCGGAAAGGCACCATCAAGCTGGGATTTGAAGGCCGCCGGCCCGTTTTTACGGATCAGGCTGTCAGGGTCTTCCTTTTCTGGTAATCGCAAAAATTTCAGGGTGCGATCAGGGGCAAGACCGCCCAGCGCTAATTCCACCGTGCGCATCGCGGCGCGGCGGCCAGCATTATCGGCGTCAAAACAAATAACCGGTGCTGGGCTAAGATGCCAGATATCCTCCAGCTGCTCCTCGGTCAGTGCGGTGCCCAGTGGCGCCACCGCGCCGCCAAAACCCGCCTGCGCCAAAGCGATAACATCCATATAGCCTTCCACGATGATCAGCGGCTCGCCCTTGCGCACCGCCTCGCGGGCAAAATTCAGCCCATAAAGCGAACGCCGCTTAGAAAAGGCTAGCGTTTCAGGGCCATTGACATATTTAGGCTGGCCATCACCCAACATCCGCCCGCCGAAGCTGATCTTAGCGCCCCTGCGGTCAGTGATGGGGAACATGACGCGCGAGAAGAACATATCAACCGGGCCACGGTCGGATAATTTCATCAAACCGGCTTCAATCAATTGCTCGGGCGTAATGCCCTGGCGGGCCAGCGCGTTGGCTAGTTGGCTCCGCCCCTCGCCTGACCACCCCAGGCCAAATTTTTTAATCGTGGCGTCCGAGAGGCCGCGACCGCGCAAATAATCCAGGGCCGGTTTACCCTCGGGCGCGAACAGCCATTTTTGGTATTGCAGGCCGGCGGTTTCCAGCACCTCGGCAATACCGGCGCGCTTTTGCTCGGCTTCGGCGGCTTGCGGGCTGGCTTTGGGCACTTCTAGCCCGGCTTCGGCGGCCAGAGTTTCCACCGCCTCCATAAACCCGGCACCGGTGGATTTCATGATGAAGGTGATAACGTCGCCATGTTCACCGCACCCAAAGCAATGGAAATGATCATCATACACATAGAACGATGGGGTTTTCTCGCCGTGGAACGGGCAGCAGCCTTTTGAATCGCGACCGGATTTGGTCAGCCGCACGCTGCGGCCAATCAATGCCGCAATCGGCGTGCGGGCCCGTAACTCGTCCAGAAACGCGGGCGATAAACTAGCCAAGTGCCGCTTTCACCGCCTGTGAGACCGCACCCATATCAAGTGCGGCACCATGCTTGGCTTTCAACGCGCCGATCACCTTACCCATATCTTTAGGTGAAGTGGCACCGGTTTCAGCAATGGCGCCAGCAACCGCGCCCGCCAGCGCCTCACCTGACAATGTTTGGGGTAAGAATTTTTCAATAACAGTAATTTCCGCCTCTTCCTTCGCAGCTAATTCCTCGCGCCCGCCCTGGCGGTACAACGCCACAGCATCCCTGCGGGATTTGATCATTGAGCGCAGCATGGCGAAAATCTCGTCATCGGGGATGGCGGTGATACCTTTTGGCCGGGCGGCAATGTCAGTGTCCTTCAGCTTGGCCTGGACCATCCGAAGCGTGGAGGTGCGATCAGCGTCGCGGGCCAGCATGGCGGTTTTTACGGCGGCAGTAATATCTTCACGCAAACTCATCGCTCTTCCCTTCGGATAGTAATTCCGGCACTCGATAAAAATATTGAACCCGGAAATAAATTCCGGTACAGTATTTTTATGCCAATATCCATCACCGACCTACTAGATCGTCTCGGCGGCACGGATGCTGCCGCCACTTTAACAGGGGTTTCGCCCGAAGCGATACGCAAATGGCGCAGCGCTAACGCCATTCCCACGCGCCATTGGCCGGCGATTATGGCCGCTACCGGATTGAACATCGAAGACCTGCCAGGAGCTGCCATGGAGACCGACACACCGCCCGGCGCGACTGCCGCATTGGTTTTGGCCGATGGCACAGTATTCTGGGGTCGCGGTTTTGGGGCGCATGGTACCAGCCAACCAGCCGAGCTTTGCTTCTCCACCGGCATGACCGGCTATCAAGAGACATTAACTGACCCCTCATTTGCCGGGCAGATCATCACATTTACCTTCCCGCATATCGGCAATGTGGGCAGTAATGATGAAGACTTGGAAGCAACCAACATCGCCGCCCGCGGGCTGGTAACGTCTCAAGACCCGACCGAACCTTCCAACTACCGCGCCACCAGTAACCTTGATCACTGGCTGAAAAAGCACAACGTGCCGGGCATCGCCGGGGTTGATACCCGCGCACTTACCTTAAGCATCCGTGACCTGGGCGCGCCCAACGCGGTGCTGAGCTACCCGGCGGATGGAAAATTCGACCTTGCAGCACTCACCGCAACAGCAGCTGCCTGGGGTGGGATGGATGGGCTGGACCTCGCCCGCGAAGTTTCCTGCACCCAAAGCTATGAATGGACCGCCGGCACCTGGCGTTGGGAAAGCGGCTTTAGCACGCCTGCCTTGCAACATACCGTGGTGGCGGTGGATTTCGGCGCCAAGCGCAATATTCTGCGCAGCCTGGCTTCGGCGGGTTGCAAGGTAATCGTGGTGCCGGCCACCACCAGTGCTGCTGAAATTTTGCGCCATCAGCCTGATGGCGTGTTCCTCTCCAATGGCCCTGGCGACCCCGCCGCGACGGCAACCTATGCGGTCCCTGCGATTCAGGGGGTAATGGCAGCCGGCGTGCCGATTTTTGGGATTTGTCTCGGCCATCAGCTCCTGGCAACAGCTTTGGGGGGTAAAACCTACAAGCTGGAGCGCGGCCACCGGGGTGCCAACCAGCCGGTGCAGGATTTAACCACCGGCAAGGTGGAAATTACGTCACAAAATCATGGCTTTGCGGTCGATGAAGCCTCGCTGCCGGATGGCGTGGAAGTGACGCATAAAAGCCTGTTCGATGGCTCCAACGAAGGCATTGCTTGCAAAGCCAAGCGCGTGTTCTCGGTGCAGTACCACCCGGAAGCCTCGCCGGGGCCCTCAGATTCCTCATATTTGTTTCGGCGCTTTGTTGAAATGATGGGCTAGGCGGAATGCATAATAAGTTTACCTATATATACTATATATTTAGTATATTTATATAAATTCTCTATACTTCACTCATGGACCCACTTCGCAACCCCTTTGCCCCAGGTGCTGGAACGCCCCCACCTGAATTGAGTGGCCGGGACGCCCTGATGCTGCGGGCAGCAACAGCCCTTGGGCGTATCCAGCAAGGCCGCTCTGAAAAAAGCCTGGTTCTGGTAGGCTTGCGCGGCGTTGGCAAAACGGTTCTCCTCAACGAAATCCGCCGTCACGCTGAGGATTTATCGTACCGCACCTGCCTGATTGAAGCTCATGAAGGCAAAACGCTCCCGGCTTTGTTGGTTCCGCATCTACGCCGAATTCTACTGGGACTAGACCGGATGGAAGCACTAAACGAGCAGGTCAAACGCGGCCTGCGTGTGCTGAAAAGCTTCATGAACGGCATCAAGACCAAATTTGGCGAGGTGGAAATATCTCTCGATATTGATGCGGAGATCGGTGCTGCGGATAGCGGCGATTTGGAGGCCGACCTGCCCGAACTCATGCTCGCCTTGGGCCGGGCGGGGCAGTCCAGGGGCATTGCCATTGGTTTGTTTGTCGATGAAGTACAATATTTTCAAACGGCTGAACTCAGTGCTTTGATTATGGCAATGCACCGGATTGCGCAGGAAAACATGCCCGTGATCCTGTTCGCCGCTGGGCTGCCGCAAATTATCGCGTTGTTTGGCAATTCTAAATCCTATGCCGAGCGCCTGTTCGATTTTCCAGAGATCGGCCCGCTTGGCCCCGCCGATGCCAGCGCCGCCCTCAGCAAACCTGCCGCAGTTGAACAGGTGCGTTTCTCGGAACAAGCGCTTGGCTATATTTTCAGCCAATCGCGCGGCTACCCGTTTTTCTTGCAGGAATGGGGCTACCATACCTGGAACATTGCAAAATCGGCAGATATTTCCATCGAGGATACCTATGCTGCTTCCAGCATCGCCATGACCAGGCTGGACGAAGGATTTTTCCGTGTCCGGTTCGACCGCCTCACGCCACGAGAAAAAAATTATCTGCGGGCCATGGCCGAGCTTGGGCCGGGCGCGCAAAGATCAGGTGAGATTGCCAAAATACTCCATAAAAAATCTTCCGATCTTGGCCCGCTGCGTGACGGGTTGATCGGCAAGGGCATGATTTATGCCCCCGCCCATGGCGATATCGCTTTTACTGTACCGATGTTTGACGAATTCATGCGCCGCATCATGCCGCAAGCCTCATTTTGAACAGGACCTACCATGCCCAAACGCACTGACATTAAATCCATCATGATCATCGGCGCTGGGCCAATAGTCATTGGCCAGGCTTGCGAGTTTGACTATTCCGGTGCGCAGGCCTGCAAGGCGCTGCGTGAGGAAGGCTACCGGGTGATCCTGGTGAACTCGAACCCCGCCACCATCATGACTGACCCCTCATTGGCCGATGCCACATACATCGAACCTATCACACCAGAGATGGTGGAAAAAATTATCATCCGTGAAAAGCCAGACGCGCTGCTGCCCACCATGGGCGGGCAGACCGCGCTGAATACCGCCATGTCACTCGCAAAATCCGGCACTCTGGAAAAACATGGCGTGGAACTCATCGGCGCGAAGGCCGATGTGATAGACCGGGCTGAAGACCGTTTGAAATTCCGTGACGCAATGGCCGAAATTGGCATTGCCGGGCCAAAATCTGCGATTGCGCATAACCGCGAGGAAGCCGCGGCGGCTTTAGAGCTTGTCGGCCTGCCCGCTGTGATTCGCCCCTCCTTCACGCTAGGTGGCACCGGTGGTGGCATTGCCTATAACCGCGAAGAATTTTTTGAAATTGTGACCTCCGGGATTGATGCCTCGCCCACCAATGAAGTGCTGGTGGAAGAATCCGTGTTGGGGTGGAAAGAATATGAAATGGAGGTGGTGCGCGACTGCGCTGATAATTGCATCATTATCTGCTCGATTGAAAACATTGACCCGATGGGTGTGCATACCGGCGATAGCGTTACCGTGGCCCCTGCCCTGACGCTGACTGATAAAGAATACCAGATCATGCGCGATGCCTCGATTGCGTGTTTGCGCAAAATTGGCGTGGATACCGGCGGCTCGAACGTGCAGTTCGGCATCAACCCGGAAGATGGCCGGATGGTGGTGATTGAGATGAACCCGCGCGTCTCGCGTTCATCCGCCCTGGCCTCCAAAGCCACCGGGTTCCCGATCGCCAAAATCGCCGCCAAGTTGGCGGTTGGCTATACGCTCGATGAACTGAAAAACGACATTACCAAAGCTACACCAGCGAGTTTTGAGCCGGTGATTGATTACGTGGTGATCAAAATCCCGCGTTTTACCTTTGAGAAATTTCCCGGCACTCCGGCTTTGCTCTCAACCTCGATGAAGTCAGTCGGTGAGGCAATGGCGATTGGGCGTAACTTTGCCGAAGCCTTGCAAAAGGGCTTGCGCAGCCTGGAAACCGGGCTTTCTGGCCTTGATGAAATGCCAGCCCCCGGTGATGGTACAGCGGATGCCTACCGCGCGGCTCTTTCAACCCCACGGCCTGACCGGCTGTTGATTGCCGCACAGGCATTACGGGCTGGTTTGAGCGTTGAAGATATCCACGCCGCTTGCAAATTTGACCCCTGGTATCTCGACCAGATGCAAAAAATCATCGACGCCGAAAACGAGGTGAAAAAGAACGGCCTGCCGCGCGAGGCTTTTGCGATGCGCCGTTTGAAGGCGCTTGGTTTTGCCGATAAGCGACTGGCGGAACTGACCGGCCAGAAAGAAACCGCCATCACCACCGCGCGGCTGAAAATGGGCGTAACACCGGTGTATAAGCGCATTGATACTTCAGCCGGCGAATTCGCTACGGCAGCTTCATATATGTACGGCACTTATGAAGGCGCTTACGGCGTGCCGGTTTGTGAAGCCAACCCTACCGCGCGCGATAAAATCATCATTCTTGGTGGTGGCCCCAACAGAATCGGCCAGGGCATCGAGTTTGATTATTGCTGTGTGCACGCCGCTTACGCGCTGCGCGATGCGGGCTTTGAGACCATCATGGTCAATTGCAACCCCGAAACGGTCTCTACTGACTATGACACCTCTGACCGGCTGTATTTCGAGCCGCTGTTTGCCGAGGATGTGATTGCGCTGATCCGCCGCGAGCAGGAAAACGGCAAGTTGCTGGGCTGTATCGTGCAATATGGCGGGCAGACGCCGCTCAAACTCTCACAGGCGCTTGAAGAAGCCCACATCCCCATTCTGGGCACCACGGCGGATGCGATCGACATTGCCGAAGACCGCGAGCGCTTTGCCGTATTGTTAAAAAAACTTGGCTTGCGCCAACCTGACAACGGCATTGCCCGCTCCCCCGAGCAGGCGGAAGCCATTGCTGATACCATTGGCTACCCCATCATCATCCGCCCTTCCTATGTGCTGGGCGGCCGGGCGATGGAAATTGTTTATGACCGCAACGGCCTGGCCCGCTACATGCGCGAAATTGTGCGAGCCTCGCCCGAGAACCCGGTGCTGATTGACCGCTATTTGAATGAAGCTTCTGAAGTGGATGTGGATTGCATCTGCGATGGCGAGACCGTGTATGTGGCCGGCGTGATGGAACATATCGAGGAGGCTGGCATTCACTCTGGTGATTCTGCTTGCTCAATCCCACCATTCTCGCTCTCACCTGCCATTGTGGCGGAGCTGCGGGCCGAGACCGAAGCGATGGCCAAGGCGCTGCACGTGGTAGGGCTGATGAATGTGCAATATGCCATTCAGAATGATTTAATTTATGTGCTGGAAGTAAACCCCCGTGCCTCTCGCACGGTGCCATTTGTTGCCAAGGCCACCGGCGTTGCCGTAGCCAAAATTGGCGCCCGCGTGATGGCGGGGGAAAAGCTGGCCTCCTTCAAGCTCGATGATTCGGTCGCCCTGCGTCATGTGGCGGTGAAAGAGGCGGTATTCCCGTTCGCGCGCTTCCCGAATATTGACACGCTGCTGGGGCCGGAGATGAAATCCACCGGTGAGGTGATGGGGCTGGATACCAGCTTTGCCCGCGCTTTCGCCAAAGCCCAGTTGGGGGCTGGGGTAAAACTGCCGCTCTCGGGCACCGCGTTCCTCTCCGTGAAGGAATCTGACAAAGCCGCCATCGTGCCGGTGGCGCGCAGGCTCTCCGAGATGGGCTTCTCAATCCTCGCCACCCGGGGCACGGCAGCGCACATCGCCAAGGCGGGGATTCCGGTTAAATCGGTCAACAAGGTGCTGGAAGGCCGCCCGCACTGCGTGGATGCCATCCGCTCGGGCGAGATCCAACTGGTCATCAACACCGCTCACGGGGCGCAATCGGTGGCGGATAGCTTCGATATCCGACGCTCCGCCCTCACCCACCAGGTGCCGAACTTCACCACCATTGCGGCGGCGCGGGCCACTGCCCATGCCATTGCGGCCTTAATTTCGGGCAGTCTTGAAGTTGCGCCGCTTCAGTCGTACTTTCCGCAATCTTTTTGAAACGTCGCCGGGCCTTCGCGGGCCAGGCGGCGCTTGTTGTTTTAACCTTAACCCATCGGCCAGACCCTGGCCGAGGAGACCAAGTTGCAGAAATTCCCTATGACAGCGGCTGGACTTATGGCCCTTGAAGACGAGTTGCGTATGCTCAAGGCTCAGGAACGCCCCGCCATTATTCGCGCCATCGCCGAGGCCCGCGCGCATGGCGACCTTTCGGAAAACGCCGAATACCATGCCGCCCGGGAACGCCAGTCCTTCATCGAGGGCCGGATTGCCGAACTGGAGGAGATCACCTCGGCGGCGGAAGTGATCGACCCGGCTGCCCTTTCAGGCGACACCGTGATGTTTGGCGCCTTCATCCTGCTGCTGGATGAAGACACCGAAAAGGAAGTCTCCTACCAAATCGTGGGCATGCACGAAGCCGATGTGAAGCGGGCCCGGCTCTCAATTACCTCGCCGCTCGCCAAGGCGCTGATCGCCAAACGGGTGGGCGAAACCGTCTCGGTGCCAGCACCAAGCGGTGACCGTACTTACGAAATCCTCAAAATCACTTACGGCTAAAGCAATTGATCACTTTCCAGGACGTTGAGGCCGCCGCCAAACGGATCGAAGGGGCTGTCATCCGCTCGCCGTTTTTGCGATCGGATGGGTTGAGCAAGGCCACGGGCGCCGAAATTTACCTGAAATACGACCATTTACAGGCCACCGGCGCGTTCAAGGAGCGCGGGGCGGCCAACCGCATCGCACTGCTCACCGAGGCCGAGAAAAAGGCCGGAGTGATTGCGATGTCAGCTGGCAACCACGCCCAGGCGGTGGCCCGCCATGCCGCATTGGCCGGCATCAAAGCCACCATCGTCATGCCGATATTTACCCCCGCCACCAAAGTCACCCGCACCGCCGCCTGGGGCGCGCAAGTGGTTCTGCATGGCGAGATGCTGGCGGAATCCGCCGCTCACGCGCATTATTTAGCCCAACAGCACGGCTATGTTTTCATCCACCCGTATGACGACCCCGCCGTGATGGCCGGGCAAGGCACCATGGCGCTGGAAATGCTGCAGGATGTGCCAAATTTACAGGCCATGACGGTAGCCACAGGCGGCGGCGGGCTGCTTTCCGGCTCCGCCATCGTGGCGCGCGCCATGAAGCCGGAACTGGACATTGTTGGCGTGGAAGTCGAGAATTATTCGGCTTTCGCGCAAGCGTTAGCGCACCAGCCGATCAATGTCGGCGGTCCGACCATCGCCGAGGGCATTGCGGTACGCGATATCGGACAAAATCCGCTCGAAATTTTGAAAAAATTGAATATCGAAGTGCTGGTGGTCTCCGAGCATGCGGTGGAGCAAGCCATTGCGCTGCTGGTGGAAGGTGCCAAGCAAGTGGCCGAGGGCGCCGGGGCAGCCGGGCTGGCGGCGGTGTTGGCCTATCCGGAGCGCTTTCGGGGCAAGCGGGTGGGTATTTCAATCTGTGGCGGCAATATCGATCCGCGGATTTTGGCCAATACCCTGATGCGCAACTTGCTGCGCGACGGCCGCCTGCTGCGGGTGGTTTTGGAAATGCCAGACCGGCCCGGCATGCTTGCCGATATTGCCACCCGCATCGGCACCCGCGGCGGCAACATTATTGAGGTGGCGCATCACCGGTTGTTCTCCTCACCTTCCGTGCAGGATGCCCAGCTTGAGATCATGATCGAAGCCCGCGACGCGGCACATGGCGGCGCCATCGAGGCCGCGCTCAACGAAGCGTACGTGCTAAGGCGGATTTAACAACCGCTCTGCTGGTCACCCAACCGGGATGAACGAGGTATAATCATCTTCCGCCTGAGGCGCCTGCCCGCCCGGTTCGTCGCGTCCGGCGACATATCCGATTTCTCGCGCCAGGTCGATGATCCCTTGCCGGAACGGCCCACGCGCCACGACGGCGAGGTCCCCGAAGCTGGCGCTCTCGTTCATCTGTTTTGGGAGGTCCGGGATCACGATGTCGATTTTGGTCTTCAGCGCATCCTCAATCTGCTTGCGGGTCAACCCGCCGGGTCTGCCTTGCCGGTTTAGCAGAATGGTCGGCGATTGCATCTGCCAGGGACCATTCGGCAAACTAATCAACCGCAGCGTATCGCGCACCGAGGCCAAAGTTGGATCCATCACAATGACTTGCTGGTGCGAATATTCCAGCAAGTCGCGATTCACCTGCATCGGCATGAATGACACGTCCGTGACGACAAAATTATAGCGCACCCGCAGCATATCAACCAATTTCAGCACGGCTCCGGTGGCATAAGTCACTGGCTCACTCAGTTTTTCTTCGCTGGCAAGCGCAAACAAACGCTCAGCGACAAGTTGCGCCGCACGCTCTACAAACACCGGATCAATCCGGTCCGGCGTTTCCAGGGCCATGCGCAAGCCGGGCCCGGTTTTCGCGCCCAGCAGTAAAGCGCCGGAACCCATATGCAGATCGGATTCCACAAACACCGTATGGCGCTTCGAGATCACACCAAGATACCAGGCGAGGTTGCCGGCAATGGTCGTAGCACCCACCCCACCGCGCGCACCGGTCACGGCCACCACGCGGCCACCGCGCGCGGCTTCGGCACCAATTGTCTTGCGGGTAATCAACGGCGCAAAATGCCGGCCAACCTTTTCACGCGTCAGGGGCTTGCTGATATATTCCATCACGCCCATGCCACGGGTGATATGACGGTAAAAATTAACATCATCAGTCTCGCCAACCACCAGCACCCGAACCCCCGGCTCCACCACATCGGAGAGTTCGCCCAAGGCGCTTAACGGCTGATCATCGCCAGAAATATCAATGATCAGGACCTCCGGCGTGGGCAGTTTCGCCATCGCCTGAATGGCGCTGCGCACGGAGCCGCGCCGGATAACCATGCCACTCGCCAGAATATCGCCTAGGCCATCCCGCAACACGGTTTCTGTTTGCGCATCAGTTACAAAGGCCAATACGGCTGCACGGTCCAACCTTGGGCCCGCACCACTATACGACTTTTGATACGGATCCTGGTCTACCACGGTATCCCCTCCACACAGATGGTGTTATCCAACCTGTTCTTAGACTAACCAAGCTAGTCTTTTGTCTTAAGGGAATATCCGCATTTTACGAAACTGTGAATTAGTGAAAATTTCACCAGCCCCCGAATTGACACACCTTAATCATTTTTAATACGGTCTGTACGTTTCGGCGAAATTCGCCGGTCCGCGGCGGTCTAGGTGTTACGTTCAATCAGCTCGATTTTATAGCCATCCGGGTCTTCGATGAAGGCGATCACGGTGGTGCCGAATTTTACCGGACCTGGCTCGCGGGAGATTTTCACCCCGGCGGCGCGCAGCTTATCACAGGTGGCATAAATATCCGGAACGCCAAGCGCCAAGTGCCCGAAAGCCGAGCCGAGGTCATAATGGTCAACACCCCAATTATAGGTGAGTTCAAGAACGGTGTGTTCCGGCTCGTGACCATAACCCACGAACACCAGTGTATATTTCCCATCCGCCACCTCGCGGCGGCGCAACTCCTGCATGCCCAGTAGATTAGTGTAAAAATTCACGCTGGTGTCGAGGTTTCCAACCCGCAGCATGGTGTGCAGATAGGTGAAATTTGCGCTCATAACGGAACTCCGGACTAGATTTCGATACCCGTAAGAAACAACCCGGCGGCGTCAGCCGCTTCGATCATCGCCTCTCTATCACTTAAAATAGTGCTGCCGGCTTCAAATGCGATACCGCGCAACCCTGCTCTGCTGGCGTGGGCGATGGTGGTGGGGCCGATGGTCGGTAGATCCACTCGTCGCTCCTGACCGGGTTTTGCCAGCTTTACCAGCACGCCGCCAGGGCCAGGGCGGACCACTGCCGGAATGCGGCTGAGCATTGCATCAGTGCCTTCCACCGTCTCCACCGCCAGCACGATGCCCTGCTGCACCACACAGGCCTGGCCGATATCGGCCGCACCGATGATTTTCAGCACCTCAATGCCACGCTGCACATCTGCCATCGCGGTGGCGTCTGGGGCGGTGGCGGCTAGCAGTCCGGCGGGACCGAGAACGTCAGACAAAATGTCATGCGCGCCCAGCACCCGGAAACCATCCTCGCTCAACACCCTGATGATGGCGGCCAGCAGCCCATCGTCTCCGGCAAACGCCGCTTTACCGATTTTGCCGATTAGCTTCAGCCCCTCGGTATCCGGACGAAGTGCTAGCATTGAGGGACGCTTGACCGGGCCGATCATCACCAGATCAACACAGCCGCGCTCCTTCAACGCCTGACGGATGGCACCAATGGCGCCTAGCCGAAAAAACTGATGCGCGAATGGCGCCACCACATGAGGGTCGGCGAAGCCTTCCAACGCGGTGATGAACACCGGCCTGCCGGCAGCACGGGCGGCATCTGCCACCTGCCCCGGCAAAGGTCCACCGCCAGCGATAATACCAAGCGGCAGGCCCAAAATATTAGCCCTCGTCTTCGCCGGTGGCGCGCGCGAGGTTGGTGATCAACCCATGGCGGCTGGGGGTGGCGATAAAATCCAGCATATCCGTTACATATTGGTTATCAGCGTACTCAACCCTAGCCTGCAGCGTGCGTTCGGCAAACACACCGGGTCCACCGAAGAGAAATTTATAGGCGGCCCGGATTTGGTGCAGCTGCGCTTTATCGAGCCCACGGCGGCGCAGGCCGATGATATTTAAACCGCATAATTTGGCGCGAGGGCCAAAGACAAAGCCGTAGGGAATCACGTCCGCGGTGACGCCGGTGACACCGCCCACCATGGCACCCTGCCCGATGCGAACAAATTGCAGCAATGCCGCAGAACCGCCAATAATGGCGCGGTCACCCACTTCAACATGGCCGCCCAGCACAACATTATTGGAAATGATGACATTATCGCCCACCACGCAGTCATGTGCGATATGCACCACCGCCATCAACAGACAATCTGCCCCGATTTTGGTGATGCCAGTGCCAGTGGCGGTGCCACGATGGATTGAGCAATGTTCACGAATAATAGTGCGGGGGCCGATGATGGTCTCGGTAGGCTCATTTTTATATTTGAGATCCTGTGGCGCCATGCCAACAGTGCAAAAGGGGAATAATTTTGCACCCAGGCCGATCTGGGTTTTACCCTCCACCACCACATGGCTGACCATTTCAACGCCATCTTCAAGCACAACATCTGGCCCGATTGTGCAAAACGGCCCGATTTTGACCCCACGGCCGATGTAGGCATCCGGCGAAACGATCGCGGTTGGATGTATCAAATCAAGCATTTCGGCCTCTAATCCCACACCCGCCACCATTGTAAAATCCTTTAGACGTCCGGCTGCGCTCCCGCCAGTCAATCATTATTTCTCATTATTTCTGCGTAGTCATTTGATTATAAATGATTATGGCGCCGGTTTGACATCTTCCATGATCATTGCGGTGAACAAGGCTTCCGCTACTGTTACACCATCAACCTTAGCAACGCCGTTAAAGCGCCAAACATTGCCGCGGCGGCGGTCTTTGGTGATGTGGATGCGCAAACAATCACCTGGGGTGACGGGCTTGCGGAACTTCGCATTGTCGATTGACATAAAATACACAATCGGGATGCCACGCTCCGCGCCGAGCGTTTCGATCACCAAGGCGGCGGCAGTCTGTGCCATGCTCTCGACAATCAGCACGCCGGGCATCACCGGGTGACCGGGAAAATGCCCCTGGAAGAAGTTTTCATTAACGGTGATGTTCTTGATGCCGATCGCTGAATGATCTCGCCGCACATCGACCAGACGGTCCACCAGCAGAAACGGATAGCGATGCGGGATCATCGTCATCAGACGCTTGGTGTCGATCATCTCCACATCGATAGCGGGCAATGTCTGTTGCGAATTTTCGTCCATGTCAGCCAGCCTTCAATCTGTTTTTTTCTGATTTGTTTTGGCATCACCTCGGCTGGCTTTTACCAGTTTACGAAGCGTTACCACCTCGCGGAAAAACGCCTTGGCCGGTTGCGCCGGAGCCCCCAGCACTTCGATCCCGGCGGCCACATCGGCCATCACCCCGGCCTGGGCACCAATGCGGGCACCGCGGCCGATATTCAAATGACCGGCCAACCCGGCCTGCGCCGCGACCATCGCCTGATCGCCGATGGTCGTTGAGCCAGAAACCCCCGCCTGGGCCACAATCACGGCGTGGCTGCCAATTTTCACGTTGTGGCCAATCTGGACCAGATTGTCGATACGCACACCCGGCCCGATCACGGTATCCTGGGCGGAGCCGCGATCAATGGTTGAGTTGGCACCAATTTCGGCACCTTCGCCGATCAGCACCCGGCCGAGTTGCGGGATGGAGACGAAACCGGACTTGGTGATGGCGAAACCAAATCCATCCTGGCCGATGCGCGCTCCGGGGTAGATAGTCACCTGATCCCCTAGAATCGCGTGTGAGATGGTGGCATGAGCATGCAGTCGGCAGTTTTTGCCAATCACCACACCATCGCCAATTACCACCAGCGGGCCAATGATTGTGCCAGCGCCAACTTCAACCGCCCGGCCGATGACAGCCCCGGCACCGATCTCCGCCGAGGGGTCGATGATCGCGGCGGGGTCGACAACGGCACTGGGATGCACTGCAGCTTGCGAAATGAGCGGTGGAAAAAACTGGGCCGAAATTTTCGCCCACCCGACGTACGGCTCGGGGGTGACCAGAGCTGAGGTTCCCACCGGTACGCGGGCGGTAAAATCCGGGTGAATAATCACGGCACCTGCTTTGGTGGTATCCAGAGCCTCGGCATAGCGCCGGTTGTCAAGGAAGCTGATATCATCCAGCCCCGCCGTTTGCAGCGGTGCCACGCCTGAAACAGCTTTATCCTCGCCGGTCAGGCTGGCGCCAATCAACCCTGCCAGCGCCACCAGACGATGCGGCCCGGTGCGCACGAAAAACCGCGCATCACCGGGCTTTGTTACGATACTCATTGGACAGCCAGTTTACTGGGCGTTGCCTTGGCCATTACCGTCCGGCGAGCTAATTGGCATGCCCGGCGTTACCACGCTTGGTGGAACCGGCACGGTGGTAACCTGCTTATTAAGTTGCGTGGCCACTTCATCGGTAATGTCAAAGGCGCTGACATTCAACGCCACTTGCTCACGGTGCAGCACCAGATTCATGCCGTGTTCGTCAGCCACCTGACGGATGACAGCGATCAACGTGGACTCAATTTCACCCAAAGCCGCCTGCGCGGAATTCTGGATGGCCTGATCGCGGGCGCGAAAGCTGGTCTGGGCAGCGGCGATTTCACCCTGCAGGGCTTTTTCCTTAGCCTCCAGTGCAACTTCCGTCAGCGTTGAACGCTCAGCCGTGATTTTCGCCTGCTCAGCCTGCCAACCAGCCTGATCTTTTTGGGCTTCAGCGGCCAGCTTGGCGCGGCGGTCCTGGATGACTTTCTGCACGCCCTGGGCGGCAGTGGATTTCTGCATCACTTCCGGCACGCTCAGCACGCCAATCACCGCGACCGGTGGCGGCGCTGCCTTGGACAAAGCCGGCAATTGCGGAATCGGCGGCATTTTTGGTTGCGCCTGTGCATCAGCAGCGTCAGCCGCAGCGGTATCCGAGCTCATTGGGGTGGCGGCAGGCTTGGCAGGTGCCGGGTGCGACGGGACCGGACCACCTTGCGGCGCGGCTGGCGGAATGAAATAGCCGGGCGATGATTGCGCCAGCGCCGCCGGAGCGGCTAACGCCAGAATCAGGGCTGAAACCGCCAGTATTTTAGGAAGTTTGGTAAACATAATCACTTAGAACCTCGTACCAAAAGAAACGCGGAATTGCTGAACCTGATCGGCTTTCTGTTTTAAAACCGGCTCAGCCAAGGATAGGTTGATCAAGCCAAAGGGCGTGTTGAACGAAACACCAACACCGGCGCCAACCCGCGGCGCCGCACTGTTATACACCGGCAGCCCAGCCAAGGGCTTGACGCCAGAGAGCGAGCCGACATCAACAAATACAAAGCCCTCTAACCCGAGATCCTGCGAGACAGGCAGCGGAAAATGCAACTCGGTTGACTGGGTGTACATATATTTGCCGCCGAGGCTGTCACCGGTGGTGACATCATGCGGACCAACACCGCCATCGGCAAACCCACGCAGTGAATCGCCACCAAGGAAGAAGCGGTCCACGATGCGATCCTGATAATTCATGATCGGCAGCAAATAACCGGCTCCGGCGCTCAGTTTCAGCACCCATTGCTTGCTGCCGAATACCCGTTCCAGCGGGATGTAATAGGAAATGCTGGGAGTGACACGAACGTATTTCGCTGAACCGCCAAAACCGGCAAAATCGGTCGTTAAAGTTACCAACGGACCGGAGGTTGGGGAAAGATCGTCATCGAGATAATCAAAGGTCAGAGTTTGGCTGATCTGCGACAGGCTGGAGACACCCTTTTCCTGGATCACGTACTGGCTGGAACCGCTTGGTACCGCATATAAATTCCGCTCGCTAAGCGAGTAGGTGAAAGATTGGCGGACATGCGCGTTGAATCGATAGCCCAACCGGACATCGGCACCGAGGTTACTTTCAGAATAATTGAAGGCAGCTGCGGAAGCTGTGTAGGAATCAGTCACGGTACGGAAAATATCAAACCCGGCGATCAGATTGCGATCCAGGAAATACGGGTTGGTCACGCCGAGATTGATCTGGGTGCCACGCTGCGCAAGCAGCGCGTTGATGCTGGCGTTTACCCCAGTGCCGAGGAAGTTATTCTGCGACAGGCCGGCATTCACCAGCGCACCCAGGCTGGTGGAATAACCGCCACCCAATGAGAACTGGCCGGTGGCCTGCTCAGTCACTTTAGTATCCAAAATCACCTGCTGCGGCGTTGAGCCTGGTGTGGTGGTGATTTTTTCATCCTTGAAGAAACCGAGATTCTTCAAGTTGGTCTGCGAGGTATCAACCTTGGTTTGGTTATAGCCATCACCTTCCGCCAGCGTAAGCTCGCGGCGAATGACCTTATCCTCAGTACGGGTGTTACCGATGACATCAATGCGCTGGATGTAAACCTTCGGGCCTTCAATCACATTCAAGGTGATTGACATGGTTTTCTTTGCGGGATCGGTTTTCACCACCGGATTCACCTGGGCAAAGGCGTAGCCCATGTCCTGCGCCCGTTTGGAGACCGCCGCGATACCTTCCTGCAAGGCGGTACCATCGAACCAGTCACCCACACTCTCGGGCACCAGGCCGCGCAGCTTGTCACCAGACAGATTACGGATGCTGGAAACCACGGTCAGGCTGCCGATGCGGTAACGTGGGCCTTCACTGATATTGAAGGTCAGATAAAAGGACTTACGGTCAGGTGCGAGTTCGGCATTCGCGCTATTGGCCTGGAAGTCGGCATAGCCATTGTGCAAATAGAACTGGCGAAGCAGGTCTTCATCGTACTGCACACGATCTGAATCATATTGATCAGAGCTGGAGAGAAATCGAAACCAGGCTTCCTGGCGGCTGGAGACGACCTCACGCAACTTGCCCTGGCTGAAATGGTCATTGCCGATAAACGTAATCCGGCTGATCAGTGTTTCAGTGCCATCCGCGCATTGGAACACCACGTTCACCCGGTTGTCGGGCAGCTTGATGATGTTGGGGGTCACTGTGGCGCCGTAATAGCCTTTTTTGGCGTATAAATTCAACAAAACCCGGCGGTCCGCTTCAGCGGCGGCAACCGTGAAAACCGAGCGCGGCTTCAAGCCGATCGCAGCCGCCGCGTCCTTGTCCGTAACGGTTTTATTGCCGACGAAATATACCTGATCGACGGTCGGGTTTTCCACCACCGCCACCACCAGATAATTGCCCTTGCGGGTGATGCTGACATTCTTGAACAGCCCGGTCGCGTAGAGCGTTTTTACGCTGTTGTTGATCTTATCGGAGCTGAACTGATCGCCCGGCTGAATGACCATGTAGCTCTGAATGGTTTCAGGTTCGATACGGGCATTACCCGTTACTGTAATGCCAGCAACCGTTCCGTCTTGTGATTGGCCGGAGGTAAGGGTGGCTGCCAGCAATTTGCCAGGCCCGAACACCCCAGGCGTTAAAACGGCTGGCAACAGGCAGACGGAGGCCAAAAGGACCGAGCGCGGCTTAAGCAAAGATAACCTCCCACAGAAATTCAAGGCACAACTCAAATTCAAGACACAACCCACAATCCGGCGCACCACGGTGCCCTACAGAACACACGATACATCCCGGCGTTTCGCACGCAACCGGCGCCGGAGCAAGCCATTGACCAGCAACCCCCGCAGCAGACCGAGCTTATCCAAACAGATGCGCAACCCAATGTACGGCACCGAGCTGGGTTAAGTCATTTACCGTTGTAAAGGCGAACAGAATGATCAGCAAAGCAAACCCGATTCGCATGCTGTAGTCCTGCGCCCGCTTCGAGATTGGCTTACCGTAAATGGCTTCGGCAGCGTAAAACAGCAGATGCCCGCCATCCAGAATGGGGATCGGGACCAAATTGATCAGACCAAGGTTCACCGAGAGCATGGCGATAAAAGAGACCAGGCTGGTAACGCCGAGCGCTGCCACCTGCCCCGACATCTGGGCGATGCGCAGCGGGCCGCCAAGGTCACCGGCACCTTGGCCGCGAAAGATCAGGTTGGTCAGGCCGCTGATGGTCTCGACCGTTAATTGCCAGGTCTGTTGCGAGGCCGCCACCACGGCCGCAATCGGCCCCAGTCTGGTGGTGGTGATCTGGTCACCCTCCACACCAAGCACGCCAATTTCGGCGCCTCCAGCCTCCTTGTGGCCGGTCTTGACCTCCTTGGTCTGCACCAAACCGCCCCGCTCGAAGCTGATAACCAGCTTGGTATCCGGATGCGCAATGACGATTCTTTGAATATCGTCAAAATACGGCGTGTTGATGCCGCCCACGCTGAGGATTTTATCACCCGCCAGCAGGCCACCCTGCGCCGCCGGCGCACCAACGGAAATTTTGCTTAGCACCGGCTGCACCTGCACCTTGCCGGCAATCACGAACAGCCCCGTAAAGAGCACAAAGGCCAGTACCATATTCGCAATCGGCCCGGCCGCCACGATTATCGCCTTCGAGCCGAGCGATGCCGCAGCAAAAGAGCCCGGCAGTTTGGGAGCGTCCGTCTCTTCCTCGCCCCAACCCTGCATCTTCACATAGCCGCCTAGCGGCAGTGCCGAGAGTTTCCAAACCGTGCCTGATTTAGCCTTCCAGGACAGCAATGCCGGGCCGAAGCCGATGGAGAACGCTTCCACCACCACGCCCCTTGCGCGGGCTGCCAGGTAATGGCCAAGCTCATGGAAGAACACCAGAACGCCAAGCACGACCAGAAAAGCCAGGAGGGAGCGAATGGTTTCAGTCATCAATCTGCTTTCAAGCGGCCTTGGCCGTGGTCAGCCGGTTGGCAGCCGCGCGGGCCGCTTCATCGAGAGCCAGGACAGCGGCCAGATCCGGTATAGGCGGTGTACCAAATTCCTGTAGCACGTTCTCAACGATGGCGGCGATATCCAAAAAGCCGATTTTACCCGCCAAAAAGGCTGCCACGGCAATTTCATTGGCGGCATTCAGCACTGTGGGCGCGCCGGCGCCGGCGGCAAGCACCTCGCGGGCCAGCCGCAGGGCCGGGAATTGCGCCTCATCGGGCGTGAAAAACTCCAGCTTGGCAACGGCGGCCAGGTCGAGCCGGGGCGCTTTGGTGGCCAGCCGCTGCGGCCAGGCCAAAGTATGTGCGATGGGGATGCGCATATCGGGCGTGCCAAGCTGCGCGATCACGCTGCCATCGGCATAACATACCATGCCATGAATGACTGATTGCGGATGAATAAGAACTTCGATCTGGCTCGAGGACAGAGAGAATAATCTTGCAGCTTCAATAACTTCCAAGCATTTATTCATCATTGTTGCACTGTCGATGGAGATTTTTGCCCCCATCGACCAGACCGGATGACGCAGTGCTGCCTCAGGCGTTACAAGGCGCATCTCTTCGCGCGAATGGTTACGGAACGGCCCGCCAGAGGCAGTGAGGATGATCTTATCGACTGATTTTTCATTGCCATCCGCCAGCGCCTGCATGATGGCATTATGTTCGGAGTCCACCGGCAATAATGTCGCCCCCGCCGTGGCTACAGCGTCAAGCATCACGTCTCCGGCGGAAACCAGCGCCTCCTTATTGGCAAATGCGATGGTGCCGCCATGGCGGACTGCCGCAAGGGTTGGTTCCAGCCCGGCCACGCCGGTAATGGCGCACATGGTCCAGTCCACCGCCCGGCCAGCAGCTTCTAGCACGGCAGCGCGGCCGGCGGCGCATTCAAGGCCGGTGCCGTGCAGTGCTGCCCGCAAATCATCCAGCAGAGACTCCTCGGAAATGACTGTGATGGCAGGCCGGAATTGCTTGGCCTGTGCAGCGATCAGCGCCACATTGCGCCCGCCGACCAGCGCGCAAACATCATAATCCTGCTGATTTTCAGCCAGAATATCAATGGTTTGAGTACCGACGCTCCCTGTTGAGCCGAGAATTGTCAGTTGCTTTACCGCCATAACGGCAATCCTCCCTGGACGTAGAGTGCCAGTAACGCGGCCACCGGTGCAGCTGCTAAAAATCCATCCAGCCGGTCAAACAACCCGCCGTGACCTGGAATGGTATCGCCGGAATCCTTAACGCCCAAATGCCGCTTCACGGCACTTTCAAGCAGATCCCCGGCTTGCGCGAAAAAGCTCAACATGGCCGCCGGGATCAGCGCCCACCAATCAATGCCGTGCATGCCGCGGGTCATCAACGCGCCCGTGAAGCCGCCGATCAGCAGACCACCGATCGAGCCGCTCCAGGTTTTGCCTGGCGAAATTCTAGGCGCCAGTTTGACACCGCCAATCACCCGTCCGGCCAGATAGGCGCCAATATCGGTGGCCCAGATTACCACGACCAAAAACAATGTATCACGCAGGCCGGTTGCGGGCTGTAGCCGCAGCCACAACAGCGCCAGCCCGCCGATGCCGGCATAGGGTACGCCGGCGGCGGCAAAGCGTCCGGCCAGCCGCCATACCGCCAAGCTTAACAGCAGCAACGCGCCAAACCCGGCGGCAAAACCGGCCTGCAGCGCCAGAACGGCTGTGCCAGCCATGCCCACCGCCGTCACCAGGGCCACCGGCGAGAACATTTGATAGCCAGCCAGCCGCGCCCACTCAGTGCCCAGGCCAATCAGCGCCACAACAATCAACGCTGTCCAGGCCAGCCCGCCATACCACAGCGCCAATAACGCGATTGGACCCAGTACCGCCGCCGATGCCAGCCGGATGCCAAAATCCGACCAGCGGCCATTGTTGGCCTGCTTCACCGGCTCACTCAGGGCGTGCGCCAAAACGCCGCTCCCGCCGGGCGAATTCGGCCAAGGCTTTGGTAAAATCCGCAGCCTCAAAATCCGGCCATAGGACATCGGTGAAATAGAGTTCGGCATAAGCGGTTTGCCACAACAAAAAATTCGAGATCCGCTCCTCACCGCTGGTGCGGATCAGCAAATCAGGGTCGGGAATGCCGTCGGTTGCGAGCAACGAGGCGAATTTTGCCTCAGAGAGTTCATCCGGTGTGAACCCGGACGCCAGCGCGCGCTTAGCCGCGTCCACGATGTCCGCCCGCCCCCCGTAGGAGAGCGCCATCACCAGTATCAGCTTGGTATTGGCCGCCGTCCTGGTTTCCGCCTGCGCCAGCTCAGCGGCTAAATTCGGGCCGAACCGGTCGCGCTCGCCGATCACCACCAACCGCACGCCGTTTTCATGGAGCTCATTGAGCTCATTACGCAAATAATGGCGCAGCAAACCTGTGAGGTCGGTAACCTCTTCTGGCGGACGCTGCCAGTTTTCCGATGAAAAGGCGAACAAAGTGAGATACTGCACCCCTTGGTCGATGGCCGCCTCAATCGTCCGGCGCACCGCCTTAGTACCTTCCCGATGCCCAATGGCACGTGGTAGGCCGCGCGCGGCTGCCCAGCGGCCGTTGCCATCCATGATGATGGCGACATGGCGCGGAATAACAGGAGAACAACTTTCAGCCATTATACTTGGCGGATGTCCTTTTCTTTTTCAGCCAGGCTCTCATCAAGCCGTTTGATGTAGCCGTCGGTCAGCTTTTGTACCTGCTCCGACCAGTCCCGCTCGTCATCTTCGCTGATTTCATGTTTTTTCTCGAGCGCCTTGATCTGCTCCATGCCGTCGCGCCGCACGCCGCGCACCGCAATGCGGGCATTCTCGGCATATTTGGCGGCGGTTTTGGCAAGCTCGTTGCGGCGCTCCTCGGTCAGCATCGGCAGCGGCACGCGCACTATCTGGCCGTCCGGCTGCGGGTTGAGGCCCAGGCCGCAATCACGAATAGCGGCAACCACGGAATTGACCATCGAGCGATCCCACACCTGGACGGTGATCATCCGGGATTCTGGCACCGCCACGGTGGCAACCTGATTGATCGGCATCATCTGGCCGTATGCCTCAACCTTCACCGGGTCGAGCAAGGCGGGGCTGGCGCGGCCCGTGCGCAGGCCGCCAAACTCGCGCTTCAGCGCGTCCAGTGCGCCATCCATGCGGCGGGTCAAATCCTGTTTTAAGGCGGAAATATCGGCAGGCATTGTTTGGCTCCTTTTATCTTCCGGGTTCAACGATCCGGGTAAACAGCCCCTCGCCCCGCATCACAGCGGCAAAAGCGCCGGGGGCGTGGATGTTAAATACGATGATAGGCAAATGGTTTTCCCGCGCCAGGCTGATCGCGGCGGCATCCATCACGTTTAAATCACGGGCCAGAACATCCAAATAGGTAAGCTCCTCGAACCGCTGAGCATCCGCCACTTTGCGCGGGTCAGCTGAATACACGCCATCAACTTGGGTGCCCTTTAGTAATGCATCGCAATGCATTTCGGCGGCCCGCAGCGCTGCCGCGGTATCAGTGGTGAAAAAAGGGTTGCCAGTGCCGGCGGCAAACACCACCACCCGGCCTTTTTCCATATGCCGCTCAGCGCGCCTGCGAATATAAGGCTCGCAAACTGAGGCCATGGGGATAGCGGATTGCACGCGGGTTGGTATTTCCAACTTCTCTAATGCTGATTGCACCGCAATCGCGTTCATGACGGTTGCCAGCATGCCAATAAAATCGGCCTGCGAGCGGTCCATGCCACCAGCAGCACCTGAAATGCCCCGAAAAATATTGCCGCCGCCAATCACCAGACAGACCTGCACGCCCATCTGCACCACATCGCGCACATCGGCCGCGATGGCGTTTACGGTTTCAGTATCCAGCCCGTAGTCGCGCTTGCCCATCAGGGCCTCGCCGGAGACTTTCAACAAAACGCGCTTATAGCGGGGAATCGGGGTCATTTTATGTCCATACAGGAAGGGCGGCACAAGCTAAACGCCTGAACCGCCCCTCACAAGAGTTTCAACCGGCGGAATTAGATTCCGGCAGCAGCCGCCACTTCCGCCGCAAAATCGGAGGTTTCCTTCTCGATGCCCTCGCCGAGATGGAACCGCACGAAGCGTTCAATCTTGGCACCGGCCTTCTCGACCACGGCTTTGACCTTGCTTTCACCATCAATCACCCAGGTCTGTTCCAGCAGCACCACGTCTTCATAATATTTCGCAATCCGGCCCGTCATCATTTTCTCGATGATGGCTTCCGGTTTGCCAGAAGCCCGCGCCTGCTCAGACAGCACAGATTTTTCACGCTCCAGCGCCGCTGGATCAACCTCAGCGATGCTCAGCGCATCCGGACGGGTGGCAGCCACATGCATGCCGATCTGGCGGCCCAGGGCTTCGGTGGCTTCATTGGCGTTACCCGAAAGCCCGACCAGCACACCAATTTTGCCAAGGCCCGGCTTCAACGCGCCATGCACATAACCAGCCACAACCCCGCCTGGAACGTTGATCACAGCAACCCGGCGCACGGTCATGTTCTCACCGATGGTGGCCACCAAATGCACCAATTCATCAGCCACATTACGCGCGGAGCCAGGGTACGGGGCGGCCTTCAAGGCGTCCACATCCTCACCGACAGTCAAAGCAATTTTCGCGGCGGTTTCAACGAAAGCCTGAAAGGCTTCGTTACGCGCCACAAAGTCAGTCTCAGCGTTGATCTCAACCATCGCGCCCTTGCCGGCGGACAAAGCGATACCAACCAGACCTTCAGAAGCCACGCGGCCGGATTTCTTCGCGGCAGCCGAAAGGCCCTTCTTGCGCAGCCAATCGATGGCGCCTTGCATGTCGCCATCACTCTCCACCAGCGCTTTTTTGCAATCCATCATGCCAGCGCCGGATGTCTCACGCAGGTCTTTTACCAGCGCCGCAGTAATTTCAGCCATGTTTTGCTCCTCTTGCTCAAGGTAACGGCGTTGCCTTTAAACCAAAGCAACGCCGCCAGATGATTTTGACGAAAAATTTAATTAAGCAGCCGGTACAGCTTCTGGCTCTGGCAACGCTTCCAGAACCGGCTCAGCCGCAGCGCCTAAATCACGGCCCGAAGCGCCCATTTCAGCGCTGATGCCATCCAGCACCGCACCGGCGATCAGATCGCAATACAGGGTAATCGCGCGGATGGCATCGTCATTGCCCGGGACCGGGAAGGTAACGCCGGTGGGGTCAGAGTTGGAATCCAGCACTGCAATGACCGGAATGCCCAGCTTGTTGGCTTCTTCAACCGCCAGCTTTTCCTTGTTGGTATCAATAATGAACAGAATATCCGGCAGGCCGCCCATATCCTTGATACCGCCCAAAGCGCGTTCCAGCTTTTCCTTATCACGGGTTAGGTTCAGCACTTCTTTTTTGGTAAGGCCCTGGGTCTCACCAGCCAGCAGCTCGTCCATCTGGCGCAAGCGCTTGATGGAGCCCGTAATGGTCTTCCAGTTGGTCAGCATGCCGCCCAACCAGCGATGGTTCACGTAATACTGGCCGCAACGCTGCGCGGATTCAGCCACGTAATCAGCGGCAGCGCGCTTAGTGCCCACAAACAACACACGGCCGCCAGCTGCTGTTACATCGCGTACCGCCTTAAGCGCACGCTCCAGGTTCGGAACGGTCTGCTGCAAATCAATAATGTGAACCTGGTTACGAACCCCAAACAGGAACGGCGCCATGCGCGGGTTCCAACGGCGGGTGTTGTGACCAAAATGAACACCTGCTTCTAACAGGTGACGCAACGAAACTACGGGTAATGCCATGATAGCACCCTTTCCTTGTCTAAATCCGGTTATACCTCCGCAGGATCAGGCCTCTCGGCACCGGACCAAAGGATAAAACCCCCGGCAAGGCACCCTGCGTGTGAATTTGCCCGCACCACGCGGACCAGCGCCATATGCCAAACCCCGGCCCCGATGGCAACCCATTGCAGGCGCGGGAATGACAAGACAAAGAAAACGAAAATTACGACAGCAACGGTGACCATGAGGGGTCGGAGGCATTGGTGGGGGTATCCACCAGGCGTTCGTTGAAACCATCGATGCCGATGGTGACGAGCCGGGAATCATGGCCGGAGATGCTGGGGGTTTGGCGATAGAACATAATGACGCGGCCATTCGGGCAGAAGGTGGCGCTTTCAACCAGGAAGCCTTGCGAGAGAATGCGCTCGCCGGAGCCGTCGGGCTGCATCACGCCGATCGAGAAGCCGCCTGAGCCCCAGCGGGTATAGGCGATGAGGTCACCACGCGGGGACCATACGGGTTCAGCATATTGGCCATTCCCAAAGCTGATGCGTTTGACGCCTGAGCCATCAGCCCCCATGACGAAAAGCTGCTGGTTACCGTCACGGTCAGAGTTGAAAACAATTTGTGAGCCGTCGGGCGAATAGCTGGGTGTTACGTTAATTGAGGCGGAATCGGTAAGCTGCTGCATGCCGCCGCCGCTGGCGCCAACCTTAACCAACGCCGCACCATTGCCCCGCGAGACGGACATCAGGAGCGAATTGCCATCCGGTGAGAATTTTGGCCCGATGGTCATGTCCCCAAAGCTGCCAACCAATGACTGCCGGCCAGATTGCAAGTCGAACAGGTAAACGCGGGGCTGGTTGTTCTGAAAGCTGACAAAAGCGAGCTGCTGGCGGGTGGGGTTAAACTGTGGCGAAAGCGCCATGGAATCGCCGTTGGTGAGGAATTTGTTGTTGGCGCCATCATAATCCATCACAGCCAGGCGGCGGACCGGGCTGGTAACAGGACCAGCCTCAGAGATGTAAGCAACGCGGGAATCGAAATAGCCGTTTTCGCCAATGAGCTGCTTGTAAACCACATCACCGATGATGTGGGCGATGCGGCGCCAGTTATCGGGGGTAGTGGTGTAGGCGGTGCCTTGCACCTGCTGTTGCTTGGTAATGCTCCAGAGCCGAAATTCCACCCGCAACTGGCCGCCACCAGCATCGGCTACATCGCCGGTGATCAGTGCCTGAGCACCGAGGATGCTCCAATTTTGCCAGACCGGCACGCCATTCACGATGGAATTGGGTACGAAACTGGAGGAGTCGATGGGGCGGAACAGGCCGGAGTGGCCAAGGTCATCGTTGAGCACCTGCGAGATTTGTGCGCCGATCGAGGAGGGAGCGCCCGTGGGGTCACCGATGATCGGGATGGCGATGGGGATTGGCGCGTTTTGCGCGCCCGAGACGTTAATCGCCGGGCCATTATCCGAAGCGGCGGGGGCCGCCGCGGCGCCACCCAAAGCAGATTGGGCGCGGGCCAAGCCAGGAAGCATCATACCGGCGGCACCCGTGCCGAGCAGGCCACGGCGGGAGAGCGAGAGCAAGCGTCTGGTCATGTTCATCAGGATACCTCGGGCTAGGTTATGGGCTGAAATTGAAGATGAAGGTTTGGTTCTGGCCTAACATATATGGTGGCAGAGGCAGCGTTGCGCATTGCACGTTCATGACAGCCGCGACAGCCCGGTTCGCGTAGGCAGCGTAGATGGGGTCGCTCATCCGGGATTGGTCATCAGGCGCCACTTCAGCGTTGCGCACGGTGCCGGTGGCGTCAGTCTGCACCAGCAGATGCACGCCAAAAGTTGCAACACCAGGGGCACCGGCATCAATGGTCCAGCAAGGGCGCACATGCGCGCCGATAGCACCACGGTCAGCCCCGGAAAGCCGGGAGTTGGCGGTGCTGTTGGGGCTACCGCCAGCGTGCGGCGCACCGCCTTGGTCTGGGTTATATTTGGCAGTGGGCGGGGTTTTTTGTTGCTGCAGAGCTTCCAATTTTTCCAGCGTGTTGAGCACGGATTTGCTAAGTGGTGCGGGGTTTTTGGTTACTTGCGGCTGGTGCGTGGGGCTTTGCGCCGGTGCCGGGGGCTGCACAGCCGGCGGCAGCGGAATTTTGGGCTGCACAACCGTTGAGGTGGTTTTTTGCGGTGGCTGCGGCGGGGGTGGCGGCGTTTTAACAGCATCAGGGCTTTGCACCGGTGGCGGCGGTGGTGGTGCTGGCGCCGGTGGCGTAGGCAGTTTTGGCGCTGTATCAGGTGCTGGCGGCGGCGGCGGTGGTGGTGGGGGGGGTGCCACAATGGGCTGCGGCTTTGGCTGCTTTTCGGCCATGTTGGCAGCGCTCACCGTCGGCGTATCAGCCGGTGCAGCAACCTTGCCGGGGGTTTTGGCCTGTTGCGGTTGGTTGGGGGCTTCAAAATCGACACTCACGGTATCGTCAGCCGACGTCTCAAGCGGCTTGGTCGGCAGCGCGATGAGCAAGCTGCCGATGAGCAACACGTGAATTGCCAATGATATGGTTGCGCTACGGCGCATGCCCTTAACCATGATGTGTAACGTCCGTCAGGCTATTTTCCAGGTGCGGCGGTGCCGGGCTGTTGCGCCAGCAAGGCCACTTTAGTGAAGCCACCTTGGGTGATGGTGGCCATCACCTGTAGCATGTCGCCATAGGTTACAGACTGATCGCCACGCACGAAAATCCGCCGGTCCTGATTGTTCTGCGAAATTTGTTGCAAGGTTGCGACCAAATTACCCAGCTCAACCTGTGAATTTTGCAGGAAAATCTGGTTTTGCGCGTTCACCGTGATGGTGATGGGCGTGGAATCCGATTGCACCGGCGTCGCCGAGGCCTGCGGCAGATTCACATTCACGCCCGAGGTGATCATCGGGGCGGTGATCATGAACACGATCAGCAGCACCAGCATCACGTCCACCAGCGGGGTCACGTTGATTTCCGCCATCGGCTTATAACGGCCGCGGCCTTTGCCGTTACCACCGATCATGCCGCCGGCCATTTAGGCTTTCTCCTCGGTCTGACGCGACAAGATGGCGCTGAACTCAGAGCCGAAGCCCTCCAGGCGTGAGGCGAAACGGGCGAGGTCATTGCTGATTTTATTGAAGGCCAGCACAGCCGGAATGGCGGCCACCAGGCCGATGGCGGTGGCGAACAAGGCTTCGGCGATGCCGGGGGCGACCACCGCAAGGTCAGTGTTGTGCATGGCGGCGATGGCCGAGAAAGAGTGCATAATACCCCAGACGGTGCCGAAAAGACCAATAAACGGCGCGGTTGAGCCAACTGAGGCCAGAAATATCATATAGCGCTCCAGCCGGTCCATCTCGCGCATCAGGGTAACATTCATGGCACGGTCAATGCGCTCACGCACGGCGGTGCGGCCAATATCAACACCGGCGATGCGCACCGAACGGCGCCATTCGCTCATGGCGGCGCCAAACATGGCGGCCATCGGATTGCCAGGGTCAGCGCCCTCGCGCTCGAACAGGTCATCGAGGCTGCCGCCAGACCAAAACTGGTCCTCGAACTGGTTGGCCTCCTTGTTGACGCGCTTCAAAGTGATGGTTTTTTCAATGATGATCGCCCAGACCCAGACACTGGCCAAGAGCAAGATGAGCATCACCAGCTTCACCACGATGTCAGCTTCCAGGAACAAGCCCCAGAGCGACAAATTGGCCGAAGGCGCAGCCAGTGCTGCCGTGTTAACCGCCTGATCCACTAAAAAACCCTTTCCTCAAACTTTACGCAACGCCCGCACTTAAACCTGCGCGCAACCCAACAGCGTAGGCCGCTGGTATCCGCGCGGCCCGGCCATTATCACGGCTCACACAGCCAAGCGACACCTCAAGCACGCCCAGAGAGTCGCTGTCTCGGCAAAATTCCTGACGAAGTTGTAAGGAAGCGCCGTTTACGTTCAGGATATGTGTTTTCACCGTAATTTCGTCATCGAGCCGTGCGGCGCGGTGATAGACGAGATTGATGCGGTGCACCACAAACATGCGGCCATGCTGGGCGATCATCTCGGCATGGGGCACGCCCAGGGCGCGCATGGCTTCAGTGCGGGCGCGTTCGGCAAAACGCAGGTAATTAGCGTAATACACAATGCCGCCGGCGTCGGTGTCCTCGATATAGATGCGTAATTTGAAAATATGCGGGGTAATCAAAAATCATCCCCGAGTAAGTCTGCCTGAGGCGGGCTTTTTTGTGGCGGTTTTAAGCCGAGATGACGCCAGCCGGGGTCACCCAGCATCCGGCCACGGCTGGTGCGGACCAAAAAACCTTCCTGGATTAAATATGGTTCAACCACATCTTCCAGCGTGTCACGGGCTTCGGCCAAGGCGGCGGCCAGGGTTTCCACCCCCACAGGCCCACCGCCGTGGTGTTCGGCGAGGCGCATAAGGTAGCGGCGATCCATGGCATCCAGGCCCAAATGGTCAACATCCAACCGGGTGAGTGCGGCATCGGCCTCCTTAGCGCCGATAACATCAGTGCCAGCGACAGCGGCAAAGTCACGGATGCGGCGGGTTAAACGTCCGGCAATGCGGGGCGTGCCGCGGGCGCGGCGGGCGATTTCGGTGGCACCGGCGTCAGTCAGGTTCATGGCGAGTTTGCCGGCCAGACGCGAGACAATTTTAGTAAGCTCCGCGGTGGTGTAAAAAACCAGCCGCAAGGGAATGCCAAACCGATCGCGCAGCGGGGTGGCAAGCAAGCCCGAACGGGTGGTGGCACCGACCAGGGTGAAGGGCGGTAAGTCGATCCGTACGGTGCGGGCACCGGGGCCTTCGCCAATGATCAGATCAAGCTGGAAATCTTCCATCGCCGGATAGAGAATTTCCTCGATGGCTGGTTGCAGCCGGTGGATTTCATCGATGAACAGCACATCCTTGGGGTTGAGGTTGGTGAGGATGGCGGCGAGATCACCAGATTTTTGAATCACCGGGCCAGAGGTGGCGCGGAAACCAACACCCATTTCACGCGCGACAATTTGCGCCAGGGTGGTTTTGCCAAGGCCAGGTGGGCCGTGCAGCAGCACATGGTCAAGCGCTTCGTTGCGGGATTTAGCTGCGGCCACAAAGATTTTGAGGTTCTCGCGGCTGGCTTGCTGGCCGGTAAAATCATCAAGTGATTCCGGGCGTAGCGAGGCCTCGGCATTATCGTCCCAAGATTTTTCACCCGAAACAATCCGGTTGCTATCATCGCTCATTTGGCCAGGGCTTTCAGCCCAGCGCGGATCAACACATCAAGCGGGGCATCTGCACCAAGCTCAGCGATGCTGCGCGCCAAGGCGGCTTCGGCTTCCAGGCGGCGGTAGCCAAGATTTTGCAAGGCGGAGAGCGCATCAGCGGCGTTGCTGGCTGGTGCGTATGAGCTGGAAAACACCACACCGCTTGCACCACCGCCGCCTGGCATTACGCCAGCCTTTTCACGCAACTCAGAGAGCAGCCGGATGGCAAGTTTTGGCCCCACACCAGGGGATTTTGTAAGCGCACCACGGTCGCCGGTGGCGATGGCGGCAATCAACTGGTCGGGCGAGAGGGCTGAGAGCAAAGCCAGTGCCACCTTGGCACCCACACCTTGCACAGTGGTCAGCAGCCGAAACCAATCACGCTCGGCGCTGCTGCCGAATCCATACAGCGAAATAGCGTCCTCGCGCACCTGGGTTTCAATCAGCAGTGACGCAATGCCGGGCGGGTTGGGCAAGGCGGCGAGTGTGCGGCTGGAGCAAAACACCAGATAGCCGACACCGTTGACATCAACGATGCATCTACCGTCTTCAATGGCATCAATAACGCCGCGCAATTTTGCGATCATGCTGGTTTTTTCCACGCATTCAGGCTGGCGCGGTGATGGGCGTGGCAAATCGCTACCGCCAGCGCATCCGCTGCATCGGCACGTTTGAGTGTGGCCCCAGGCAGTAGCCGCCGCACCATTAAACTCACTTGAGATTTATCAGCATTGCCTGTGCCCACAACTGAAAGTTTGACGGTTTTGGCACCATATTCAAACACCGGAATATTACGGCGCGCCGGTGCCAGCAAGGCCACGCCGCGCGCGTAACCAAGCTTGAGCGTGGCAGTGGCGTTGCGGTTGACATAGGTTTCCTCAACCGCGGCTTCCGCCGGCTGGAAATTTTCTAACAATTGCGCCAATGCATCATCGAGCGCCTTCAACCGCAACGGCACATCCTCAATGGAGTCAGTCGAGATCACCCCATCGGCGATATGGCGCAGGCGGTTGCCATCTGACTCCACGATGCCCCAGCCGGTGAAACGCAAACCCGGATCAATGCCGAGCAAGCGGATCATCCGGCGGATAGTTTCTGCATGATGTCATCGGAGATTTCAAAGTTGGCGTACACATGCTGCACGTCGTCGTCATCTTCCAGAACATCCAAAAGTTTCAGCACCGATTTGGCTTTATCCTCATCGAGCGCCACGGTCAGATTGGGACGCCATTCGATTTTAGCCTCCATTGCGACACCGAATTTATGTTCCAGCGCATCGCGAACCGCGAAAAAACCATCCACGCTCACCGTCACCTCATGGGTCTCAGCATCGCTCACCACGTCATCAGCACCCGCTTCGATGGCGGCATCGAGCATCGAATCCGGGCTGCTAGCCTTGGCCTCATAGCGTACCACACCCAGGCGGTTGAACATGAAGGAGACCGAATTACTCTCACCCATCGCGCCGCCGGATTTACTGAAGGCGGCGCGGATAACCGGGGCAGTGCGGTTGCGGTTGTCAGTCAGGGCTTCCACGATCACCGCAACGCCGCCAGGGCCGTAACCTTCGTAACGAACATTCTCGTAATGGTCCCCTACCCCGGCGCTGCTGGCCTTTTTGATCGCCCTGTCGATAGTGTCACGCGTCATGTTGGCCTTCAGTGCTGCCGCGATGGCTGAGCGCAGGCGCGGGTTGGTGGCTGGGTCCGGCAGGCCCTCCTTGGCGGAAACGGTAATTTCCCGGATGATTTTGGCAAAAATACGCGCGCGCTTGGCATCCTGGGCGCCCTTACGATGCATGATGTTCTTGAACTGTGAATGCCCGGCCAACGCACAACCTCATAAAAGCTAAAGATTGTTGCTTGTACCACCCCGACCCGCGCCGCCGCTAGGTGGGGATTGGACAACAAAAAACCCCCGGCAGTTGCCCGCCGGGGGTTTGGTTCGGGTTTTGGCAAAATTAGTCGAGGACGATTTCCACCCGGCGGTTCTGCGGCTCACGCACACCAGGGCCGGTTGGCACCAGCAGATGCGTCTCACCATAGGCGTGGATGGAAATTTCGGAGGTCGGCACGCCGTCAGCCACCAGCTTGGCCGCCACTGCTTTGGCGCGACGCATGGAAAGACCCTGGTTATATGTGGGTGTGCCGGAAGTGTCCGTATAGCCAGAGACATTAATGGTGGTGAGTTTGACGGCCTGGCTATCAATTGCGGCCTGGGCGATAACCTGGTCGGCACGCGGCGTCAGGTTGGATTTATCCCAGTCAAAGAACACTAGGTAGGTTTTAGCAGGTGCTGGAGCTGGGGCTGCTGCCGGGGCGGGGGCCGGAGCCGGGGCCATGGGAGCGGCTACCCCAAAGGCGTAACGTGCACCCAAGGTGAAGGTATGGGTTGATTCTGGGCCAAATTTTGCGTTACCCGGATTTGGGGAACCAGCTGGTAA
>JAQNCT010000017.1 GCA_029077825.1 Acidocella sp.
AGTGATACCGTCCAACACCAAGCTCCTGGCCGCATAGCCAGGCATTATTAACCGGCGGGATTCTATCTTAACACCAGCCAGTTCCTGTCCAAGCTTCGGGGACCACCTCAGACTCCCTCGCGGCCTGGAACGCGATGACGCCGAGCTCCAGCTGAGGCGGCGATATCCTTTCTAGAGATGAGTGCCCGGGGACATACGACGAGCCAGTGTGTCCGCACGATCGCAACATGATTGCCGAATCGCCTCGCCAGCATTTCCATGCGATGGGTATGTGGTCCACCCCCTAGAACTGCTCCACCATTGTTGTAGTTTTTTAGTGGAGGTGGCAGATGCCGAGACGGCTTTACATGCCTGAGGAGATCATTGCGAAGCTTCGGCAGGTTGAGGTTTTAACCCCGCAGGGCAAGTCGGCTGTTGATGCAATCCGGTCGATTGGGGTGACGGATGCGACGTATTACCGGTGGCGCCAGGAGTATGGTGGACTAAAGGTCGGCCAGGTGAAGTGCATGAAGGAGCTGGTGGCTGAGAACGTTCGGTTGTGGCGTGCAGTTTCTGATTTGACGCTGGAGAAGTTGGTTCTGAAGGAAGTGTCTGCTTTCGCGCAGTCGGCCAAGGACCGGGAGTGGCAATAATGGTCGCTCTGCTGCGGCACAGGTCGATGCTGAACGTGGGCTCCTGAGGTCGCCTCCCAAGCCCCCCCTAAGTTCAACCCCCCCAATCCCACCCAATCCACCCCACTTGACGGAACCAGAACCATGCCCCATTTCAATCAGTACCGTTCTGGTCCACAATTGGAGCCACCATGCTGCGACTCTCGCGTTTAACCGACTATGCCGTTGTGGCGCTGGTGCGGCTGGGCCGTGCGGAAGCGGTTGAAACTTCGCCCGGCATTGCGGCGGCCATTGGTTTGCCTGAGCCCACGGTGGCAAAAGTGCTCAAAGCGCTGGCCTGTAGCGGCCTGGTGGTAAGTCAGCGCGGTGCCCACGGCGGCTACCGGTTAAGCCGCCCGCTGCATGCAATCTCGGTGGCGGAGGTGATTTTGGCCATTGATGGGCCGATTGCGCTGGCCTCCTGCGTTGATGGCGCAGCCGGGTGTGAGAGCCAGTCACTCTGCCCGGTGGCCGGGCGGTGGGACCCGGTAAATGATGCCATCCGCGAGGCACTTACCGGCATTACTTTGGCAGACATGGAAGAAGCCGCTGTGCCGCGGGCCTTCCGTCTCCCGGCGGAGCTTTCCGCTGCAACTGCAGGCGAATGAGGATTAAATGGCTGCTGTAATTGAAACTCTGGAAACCGTTGATGCGCTGGCGGCGCAGAAATACAAATACGGTTTTGAGACCAACATTGCGATGGATGCGTTTCCCAAAGGGTTGAACGAAGACATTGTGCGGATGATCTCAGCCAAAAAAGACGAGCCGGCGTGGATGCTGGAATGGCGGCTGAAAGCCTATGCACGCTGGCGCACCATGGAAGAGCCAAACTGGGCACGCGTACAGCACCCACCAATTGATTATGAAAATTTATATTATTACGCAGCGCCTTCAGGGCCGGCCCCAAAGTCACTTGATGAGGTGGACCCTGAATTGCTGAAAATGTATGACAAACTCGGCATACCGTTAAATGAGCGTGCTGCTTTAGCAGGGGTGGAATCACCCACCGTGGCGGTGGATGCGGTGTTTGACTCAGTTTCAGTTGCCACCACCTTCCGCGAGACATTGGCGAAATCAGGCGTGATATTCTGCCCCATTTCAGAGGCGGTGCGAGAACACCCAGATTTGGTGAAGGAGTATTTAGGCAGCGTTATACCTGTGGCTGATAATTATTTTTCAGCGCTTAATTCCGCAGTGTTTTCGGATGGTAGTTTTGTTTACATTCCAAAAGGTGTGAAATGTCCGATGGAACTTTCAACCTATTTCCGCATTAATGCCCGCAACACCGGGCAATTTGAACGCACGCTGATTATTGCTGCCGAGGGCGCCAGCGTTTCATACCTCGAAGGGTGCACAGCCCCCATGCGCGATGAAAACCAATTGCACGCGGCGGTGGTGGAATTGGTGGCGTTAGATGATGCCAAAATTAAATACAGCACTGTGCAAAACTGGTACCCCGGCGATGCCAATGGCAAGGGCGGAATTTATAATTTTGTCACCAAGCGTGGCGCCTGCCGTGGTAAAAATTCAAAAATCTCATGGACCCAGGTTGAAACTGGCTCAGCCATTACCTGGAAATATCCATCATGTATTTTGCAGGGGGATAATTCAGTGGGTGAGTTTTATTCGGTGGCTCTTACCCATAATTATCAGCAGGCTGATACCGGCACCAAGATGATTCATATTGGTAAAAATACCTCCAGCACAATTATCTCAAAGGGTATTTCGGCGGGGCATTCCAACAATACTTACCGCGGGCTGGTGAAAATTATGCCGGGTGCTACGGGTGCGCGCAATTTTACCCAGTGTGATAGTTTGCTGATTGGTGATGAATGTGGGGCACATACAGTGCCCTATATTGAAAGCCGTAATATGTCAGCCAAGGTGGAGCACGAAGCCACAACCTCTAAAATCGCGGAGGACCAGTTGTTTTATTGCCGCTCGCGCGGGCTTTCAGAAGAAGATGCGGTGGGGTTGATTGTGAATGGATTTTGTAAAGACGTGTTGAAGGAACTGCCGATGGAATTTGCTGTCGAAGCGCAGAAACTTCTCGCTGTCTCTCTGGAAGGCTCAGTAGGTTAATATGTTAGAGATTAAAAATTTATCGGCCAGTATTGGCGACAAGGAAATTTTGCGTGGCGTGAATCTGGTGGTGCCGGACGGTGAAATTCACGCCATCATGGGGCCGAATGGGGCTGGAAAATCGACTTTGTCCTACGTGCTCTCAGGCCGTGAGGGCTATGAGGTAACCGGCGGTTCGGCGTTTTATAATGGCCAGGATTTATTGGCGATGGAACCTGAAGCGCGTGCCGCGGCTGGGGTGTTTTTGGCGTTTCAGTATCCGGTCGAACTGCCGGGCGTGGGAAATGCGAATTTCATCCGCACCGCGTTGAACGCTGTGCGCCGTGCGCGTGGTGAAGGTGAACTGGATGCCGTGGCATTTTTAAAGCTGGCACGCACAGCCATTAAAAACCTTTCAATGCCTGATGATATGTTAAAGCGCAACGTGAATGTGGGTTTTTCAGGCGGTGAAAAAAAGCGCAACGAGGTGCTGCAAATGGCGCTTCTGCAGCCAGGACTTGCAATTCTTGACGAGACGGATTCCGGCCTTGATATCGATGCGTTGAAAATTGTATCCGAGGGTGTGAATGCGTTGCGCGGGCCAAAATTTTCAGCCCTGATCATTACCCATTATCAGCGTCTGCTTGACCATATCGTGCCGGATTACGTGCATGTGCTGGCGGCGGGTAAAATTATCCGCTCCGGCGGCCCAGAATTGGCGCTGGAGCTGGAAGCGCATGGTTATGCCGGGCTGGAAGCCGCATAAATATGACAGCCCTTCCTACTCGTAAGCTTGAGGCTTGGCGCTACACGGATTTGAAAAATCTGGCGGCGATCAGCTTTGTTGAAGCAACGCCTACGAAAATTGTGGCTCCGTTACCCGACCTTGGAATTCCACGGATCGTGTTTGTGAATGGCACCTATAATGCTGCCCTTTCAACGCCGCCTGATTTCCTAAGCTCCTTTGCCAAAGTGGTTGATGAATCATCATTGCCGTTGGTGCAAATCAATGCCGCCCATGCACATGACGGTGCCACCATTGACGTGCCGGCAAATATTGACGCCGGTGCTGTGATGCTTGTCTCCTACGCGAATGCTGAGATGCCGATGGCGTTTCACCCCCGCCACCGTGTTGTGTTGGGCGAAGGTTCCAAGCTGACCATCATTGAAGTGGCGATAGGGCAGGGGGTTTATTGGCATAACCCGGTAACTGACATTATTTTGCATGAAGGTGCGGCGCTGAGCCATTACCGTTTACAGGATGAAGGTTTGGATGCGTTTCATCTCGCCACGATCAGGGCGCAGGTTGCTGAAAAGGCCGCTTATGAGAGCTTTTCTCTCGTGATTGGTGCCAAACTTTCGCGCGCGGAATTTCACGCTACACTCAGCGGTCCCAACGCTACCACGCATTTGAATGCGGCCCAGCTTTTACGTGGCCGCCAGCATGCTGATTTTACCTCGGTGGTCGCGCACAAGGCGCCTAACTGCGCCTCGCGTCAGACCGTGAAATCAGTGCTCTCTGACCATTCACGCGGGGTATTTCAGGGGCGGATTGAAGTGGCGCGCGTTGCCCAAAAGACCGATGGCTACCAGATGAACCAAGCGTTGTTGCTCTCTCCGCATGCGGAAATTGACATCAAACCGGAGTTGGAAATTTTCGCCGATGATGTGAAATGCAGCCACGGTGCTACTATTGGCGCGCTTGACCCTGAGCAGATTTTTTACTTGCGCAGCCGCGGTATTCCAGAAGACCAGGCCCGCGCCATGCTGATCCGCGCCTTTTTGACCGAAGCCTTGGAACCCGTCACGAATGAAGCTGCCCGGGTATTTTTGGAAGATACTATTGAGACTTGGTGGGCCCGCAAATGAGTGCTGCATTGAAAACCGACAGCTTTGATGTTGCCGCCATCCGCAACGATTTCCCTATCCTGTCACAGACGGTACACGGCAAAAAATTCGTCTATCTCGATAGCGGTGCCTCAGCCCAAAAGCCGCGTGCGGTGATTGATGCGATGGTGCATGTGATGGAAGCGCAATATGCCAATGTGCACCGTGGACTGCATTGGATGTCTGAACGTACGTCTGATGCTTATGAGGCGGTGCGCGATAAAACGGCTAAGTTTTTGAATGCCGCAGGACGGGATGAAATTATTTTTACCCGCAATGCCACAGAATCAATCAACCTCATTGCCTACACCTATGGCCGCGCAAGTTTGCAGCCCGGTGATGCGATTGTGGTTTCTGAGATGGAACATCATGCCAATATTGTGCCTTGGCAGATGCTGCGAGATTCCCATGGTGTTGAGCTACGCATTGTAAAAATTACAGATGCGGGGGAGGTCGATTTTGCCTCTCTCGAAGAGAAATTCGCCGATGGCAAAGTAAAGCTGCTCGCCGTTACCCATATGTCAAACGTGCTTGGCACCTATACGCCGGTTGAGCGTTTGGCAAAATTTGCGCATCAGCGTGGTGCTAAAATTCTGCTTGATGGTTGCCAGGCGGTGGTGCACCGGCAGGTTGATGTGCAGGCGATTGATGCGGATTTTTATGTTTTTTCGGGTCATAAACTCTACGGCCCCACAGGAATTGGCGTGCTCTATGCCAAACGCGAAATTCTTGAAGCGATGCCACCCTTTCTTGGCGGTGGAGACATGATATCCTCAGTAACATATGAGCGCTCAAGCTGGGCAAAACCGCCTTACCGTTTTGAAGCCGGTACCCCAGCGATTATTGAAACCATCGGCCTGGGTGCTGCGATTGATTATGTCGAGGCGATTGGGTTTCCAGCTATTGCCGTGCATGAACGCGCTTTGACTGACCACGCACTTGCCGTGCTCTCCAACATCGGTGGCTTACATATTCTGGGCAGTGCGCAGGACCGCGGTGGTGTGATTTCCTTCACGATGGATGATGTGCACGCCCATGATATCGCGACATTACTGGACCGTCAGGGAATTGCCGTGCGGGCCGGGCACCATTGTGCCGAGCCGCTGATGGGCCGCTTGGGCGTTACCAGCACCGCGCGTGCTAGCTTTGGCGTTTATACCACCATGGAAGACATTGATGCGCTGGCTGCTGGCTTGCTTCGTGTCAAGCAGGTGTTTGCGTAATGTCAGAAACCGCAGAGCTTTATCAGACCATCATCATGGACCGGACCAAAAACCCACGCCACGCCGGCAAGCCTGCTAAGTTCAACCATGAAGGTCATGGTGATAACCCGATGTGCGGTGATCGTATTCACGTCTATGTGGCCGATGACGGTACCCAGGTAAATCATGAGTCGCGCGGCTGCGCCATCATGATTGCCAGCGCTGAGCTAATGGCTGATGCGGTAGCTGGTCTGACATTTGATGAAGTGGTTGAGTCCCGCCGGGCGTTTGAAGCCATGATAAATTCTGGCACACCCAATCCGGTTTTGGGTGATCTCAATGCTCTATCCGGTGTTTCAGAATATCGCTCGCGCATTCGATGCGCCACATTACCATGGTCTGCTTTGGCTGATGCTTTAGAAGGTGCAAAATAATGGATGAGCAAAAAATGGTGCCGCTCACCACCTGGACCCCCGAGGGTGAAACCAAACCGGCGCTGACTGAAGATGCCATCATCGGTGCCATTTGCACGGTGTATGACCCGGAAATTCCGGTGAATATTTATGAGCTTGGCTTAATTTACGCGATTGAAATTGCCCCCTCCGGTGATGTGAAAGTGGAGATGACACTTACCGCTCCCGCTTGTGCTTCAGCGCAGGAATTGCCCATTATGGTGCGCGATGCGATTGCAAAACTTGACGGTGTGGGCGAGGTGGAAGTTGAAACCGTGTGGGAGCCAGCCTGGGAGCCAAGCCGGATGAGCGATGAAGCCCGCTTGTCGCTGAACATGTTCTAAGGAGCCATTGCATGAGCACCACCACAACCCCCACCAAACCACGCCGCGCGTTGCCGCCGCTGATGCAACTCACCGATGCCGCCGCCGAGCGGCTGCGGAGTTTGTATGCCGGTGGTGAAGCCGGTAAATTGCTACGTATCGCGGTTTCCACCAAAGGCTGCTCCGGCATGTCGTATGAAATGAACTGGGTTGATGCTGCGACACCGCAGGATGAGGTCGTAACCAGCCAAGGTCTCACCGTGCTGGTGGACCGCAAGGCCTCGTTGTTCCTGATTGGCACGACGATGGATTATAAAGTCGATAAACTCACCGCAGGGTTCACCTTCGAGAATCCCAATGAAAAAGGCCGTTGCGGATGCGGCGAAAGCTTTCATATCTAAGCTGGTCGTAAAAAACTCTTGAAGCCGGAAAAAAATTTCATATAATAGGACTTGTTCGGAATGCCTCAGAGAGGGTTTCGGGCAATCGCCTACCGAGCCAGCCGCACGGTGGTTCGTTTATTTTTGACCTTGCTTTTTCAGGAGGTTTATCAATGACTTACGATCTGTCGCCTTTATTTCGTACTGCCATCGGGTTTGACCGTTTGGCCCGTCTGGCGGACACGCTGCCACAGGATGCTGTGGCGTATCCGCCTTATAATATTGAAAAACTTGCCGATGATGCCTACCGGTTGCAGCTTGCGGTCGCCGGTTTTTCAGCTGACGACATTGAGCTGACTGTGAAGGATAATGCCCTTATCGTGGCTGGCCGCGTGGCTGAGGAACCCGCCAAAGGTGAATTCTTACACCGTGGCATTGCAGCGCGGGCGTTTACCCGCCGGTTTGCGCTGGCTGACCATATGGTTGTGGAAAATGCTGATATTTCTAATGGTTTATTAAATATCAACATCCGCCGCTTGGTGCCTGAGGCTTTGAAGCCGCGTAAGATTACCATTAACACCACGCCCGCAAAAACCATTGCGGGTTCAGCTGAAGCTTCGCAGTTTTCACAGGCTGCGTAATGCCAACGGGGGCGGGGTTATACCCGCCCCTTTCAGGGTTTCATAATTTTATAGGCTAATTCAGCATTCATGCTGCGCGGGGAAAGCCGCGTGCTGAGTGCCATGAGTGTGTTTGCTAACCCGGCGACCACGCTGGTTTTGTTGCGCGCCATCGCATCAACGCCAATTTTGGCAACGGCAGCGCTCGTCATCATGGATTTTTCGACCATGTATGATTTTTTATGGTTTGCTACTTCAAAAAATTCGCTGGCGGTGGTGCCGGGGCACAAGGCAGTAAAGCGCACGTCGCGGGATTTATATTCAACATTCAGCGCCTCACTGAGTGAGAGCACATAGGCCTTGGTGGCAGCATAGGCGGCATATAATGGCACCGGCTGGAAGGCAGCGGTCGAGGCCACCATCATCACCCGCCCATAGCCGCGCGCGGCCATTGGTTTTGCGAATAAATGTGTCAGATGCGTCAGTGCGGTGATGTTGACGTTCAGCATATTGTTCAAATCGTCCCAGGCGGCATCAGCGAACATGCCAAACACGCCAAGCCCGGCGTTATTGATCAGAATATCCACGTCTGGGTGCGCCGCCGCCAAGGCAATTCGTGCCGCTGGGTCCGAGAGGTCACACGGTACGGCGCTGGCGGTTATGCCGGTTTGGGCAAGCTCAGCGGCCAGGGCTTCCAACCGCTCCGTGCGCCTGGCTGCCAGCAGAACATTGGCACCATTTTTGGCCAATTCACGGGCGATGTCAGCGCCAATGCCGCTGGAGGCGCCGGTGATCAGGGCGGTTCGTCCGGTAAATACAGCCATGTTAGCCTCCGATAAGTTAATTGGGTGGAACTGCGAGCATATCTTTACCTAGTAGTGCTGGAATCACCAGCAAGACCGCACCATGAAATGTCACGTTTAACGCCGGGGCTGGGGAGAGGCTTTTGAAGTACGGGGCATATTGGCGGGTAATGGCGCTGACATCGCCCGGCATGGCGAGCAAAAGCACGTTTTTACCAAGCAGCGATAACGGTGGTGTGGAATCGCCAAACTCATGGGGCTCCGGCCCGAATACCGTAACCGGCAAGGTGCCGCGTAAAGCATAGGCAATTTTTCCGGCATCATACCAGCGTAAGGTGGCAACCGCTTGCACGTCGCGGTGCAAAATATCGGCTCGCAGGGAATCCCAGTTCACCGCCTGCAACAACGGGGATTTTCCGGGGGCAAAAACGCGGTCTAGGTTAGGGATAAATCCCAAACTTGTCTCGGCGGCAATCAGGCAGGCGGCACTTGCCAGCAATGTGGCGCTAACAATGGCGATGTTGTTGCGCCACGCCGGCCGCCAGCCGGCCGCCCAGTTCCCCAGCATCGGCAGTAGCAGCAAATACCCAGGGGTTGCCCAATGGTAGAGAATGCGGGTGGCCGACCAAATGCCGACCACCGAGAACAGCACGATCGGGATAATGCCCAGCATTGCCAGTAGCCAGCCCCGCCGTTCAACCGGTCCGCGTCGTAATGCGCCCACCAATAATGCCACCATCGGCAACCAAAGCCAGGGGAGCAGAAACAGCGCCTCACCAGCCCAGATGGTGAAAGGGGCCAGCAGATGCAACCGCAACCCCACCGCCCGGCCAGATTGATAGTTGAACGATTGCCAGTGGTGGGTGGCGTTCCAGAACACAACCGGCGAGAATATCGCTACCGCCAGCCCCCCTGCCGCCCAGGGCCACCAACGCCGCAATTGCGGACGGGCCGCGGGGTCAGTGATGAGCAACAATACCGCGCCCGCCAAAACCAAGGCGGCGCTGTATTTTGAAAGCAGTGCCAACCCCGCGAAGGTACCAGCACCCAGCCACCATCCAGGCTCGGGCTTGGCTGGTTGCTCCGCAATGCCCAAGGCGCGGCTCAGCGCATAGGCGGCGGCCAGCAGAGCGGCATCAAGCGGGCCATCGGGGAGCACCCAACAGCCAAATGCCAGCGAGAACACCGGCGATATACTGTAAGCCACCACTGCCCAAAATGCTGCGTTGCGGCCATAAAGCCGGTTGGTCAGGGCATACAGCAACCAGGATGACACGGCTGAGATTGCCACAAACGGCAGGCGTACCACCAGCGGGCTTTCGCTGCCAAATAACCATCGGCTGGCGAGTTCTAACCACCAGGAGGCGAGCGGGTGGTCAAAATATGAGGCGTGAAACTGGCTGGAAGCACCCACCATATAGCTCTCATCAATGCCAAGCCCGGTAAAATCGGCAAACAGCAACCGCAACACCACCGCCACCAACACCACATAAACCGCCGGATTTTTCATAGGGGGTGCATGGCGCGGCTGCGCCAATTATGCAATTCGCGGCTGCGCCAATTATGCAATTCGCGGCTGCGCCAAATAATTAGTTTGCGGCTGCCCCCAGGATTTGGCCATTATCAGCTTGCAACACCACGGCCACCTGCGCGCCGGCTGGGTGGGGTATGGTGTAGTCCATCATCGCGCCGCTCCAGGTGCCAAGCGATGTGATGCTGCGCACCACATTCACCTCATGCAGGGTTGCGCCGCCATTTTCACCACCGCCAATTTTTGTGGTGTGGTCAGGGTCGAACCCGAACAGCCAGATTTTAGACCCTGCGCCGCTCCCTTGCGGGATATGAATGGTAATCATGGTGCCACCGGTAATACTTAACGGCACTTCGGGTGCCGCCGCTTTTGCCGTTGCAATTGCCGTAATCACTTCGTCGCGGTGCGACCCCACCATCTGGGCGGTACCGTCCACCACCGCCTCTGGGGTATAAACCTCATCACTATGATGCAATTGCGCGTACCAGCTTTGGCGGGTGGTGGCACCGCTGAGGGAAAAGGCATCACGCCAGGCTGGGCCGTTCCAATAGGTCACATGAAAACTAAGTGGCAGAATATCGGGGTCAGATTTTTTAAGCTGGCTAAGCAGCGCTTCCGCCGGCGGGCAGGATGAACAGGCTTCCGATGTAAACAGCTCCACCACCACCGGCCGCGCCTGTGCGGGGGCAATGGCCAATAACCCTGATGCCAGCAGGGTGATGTATCCTGTAAGAATTTTCATGAGCCGCTGAACCAATCATAACCTTGGTCTTCCCAATAGCCGCCCGGATAGGTGTTGGTAACCGCCAGTTGCATGATTGATTTGGGGTTTTTGAAGCCTAATTTCACGGGGACTCGCAGCCGCACAGGTGCGCCAAACGGTGCGGTCAACGGCGCATTGAGAAAATCCAGCGCGAGAATGGTTTGTGGATGCAAAGCAGAAGCCATGTCGATGCTGGAATAATAGCCATCAGCGCATTTGAACGAGACATATTTGCAACTGGTGTCGGCACCGATCCGGCGCAGGAAATACCCCAGCGGCACGCCGCTCCATTGGCCGATAACGCGCCAGCCTTCCACACACACGAACCGGGTAATCTGGCCTTCCTGCGGCAATGCTCGCAAGGCCGCCAAGGTCCAGGATTGTTTGTCCTGAATTTGTCCACCGAGTTCGAGCTGGTATGATGCCGGGTCCACCACCGGGGCCTGCGCCATACCGTAAAAAGCATTAAAGCGCGGTGGGTTGGTGACCATGCTGGCCGGGAAGGTCGGCGCCAGCGTGCGCGGGTTAAATAACAATGCCTGCATCTCATCATTAAAGGCCAGCATGGTGCGCAAAACATGGTCGGCCAGATCAGGGTGGGTTAAATCCTCAAAGTCGCAACCGGGCAGGGTGGTAATAGCCCCAAGTGCTAACGCCCGGCTGAGCAGTTTGCGGCGGCCCAAATCAAGCTTGTTCATGATTGCACCTCAGGCAATTTGCCGCCGGTTATCATGGCCGGCAACACGCGCGGAACCATGAGTACCAGCACGATATGGATGAAAAGAAACGCCACGATGCAAGCCATGGCGGTAAAATGCACGTAGCGGGCAATATAATATCCACCGCATAAATCAGTGAAAAACCAAAGCTGCACCGGCTTCCAGATCGCCAGCCCGGAGATAACCATGGTGATACCAGCAAATATCACCCCCACATAAAGTGCTCGCTGCACCGCGTTATAAACGCCGCTCTGGTGCGGCAGTTTGAAGCGCAGGGCAGCGCCCAAATCCCGCAACACCGCTTTAGGAGACAGCGGCCAGAGTTTTTGTTTGAAATGTCCGCTCAAAAACCCCCAGAGCAAATAGCTCAGCCCGTTGAGCATCAGCAGCCAGATGAAGGCCAGATGCCAGGCGATGCCAGCACCCAGCCACGCACCAATGGTGAAAGTCTCGGGGAAGGTGAAGTTAAATAGCGGTGCGGCGTTGTAAATCTGCCAGCCGCTGCCGATCAGCATCACGATGGCAAAGGCGTTCAGCCAGTGCATGAGGCGCAGTGGCCACGGATGGACGGGCCTGGGCTTGTGATATGTTGATCGTCCCATAATGATCTTCCTTGTTTTGATACCGCTCACGCTGCCTGCTGGCGCCAGCATCGTCTAGGTATCAAATTGATGCCCAAACGGCATTGGCCGCCGCCGCCAATTTCCGGGAGTTTACCTCAGCCGGGCTCAGCCGGTGATCAATTTATGGAGTGTAGCATGTCACGTATTATTTTCAGCGCCGTCCTTAGCCTTGGCCTGCTTGGGTCAGCCGCTGCCCAGGCGCAATCAACCTCGTCGATGAGCAACAACACCATGGCGCCCGCAAGCAGCATGAGCAATGGCAGCACGGACCATGATACCATGGGCAATGGCAGCATGAGCAACAGCACTGACACCAAGAAGCAGGCTGACGGCTCAACCTCCGGGGCAATGGGTAATGCCGCCGCTGGCGCCATGAGCAATGGAACCATGAGCAACGGCAGCATGAGCAACGGCAGCATGAGCAACAACAGCAGCAAGTAACTCTCGCTCCCCGGCGCGTCATGCGGGCGCGCCGGGGCTCAGCTTGAATTTTGATGCTGCCCGTTTGATACTTCCCCTATCAAGCCAGGAAGCTACCGTCATCGAAACTCTGCAATCCAAACTCGATGCGCTCCGTGTCAGCCGGTGTGAACGGCTGGCCTGGAGCGAATCCTATGAGGAAATGCTCTCCCAGCTTGGCCAGAGCGGGTTTCTGGAGCAGGTGATCAAACCCGGTGAATATTTCCCAGATTTCATGCTGCCGAGCGCTGAGGGGCAGCTGCTTTCGTTGGCGGCGTTTTTGGCACACGGGCCCGTGATCATCTCGTTTTTTCGCGGCGAGTGGTGCCCGTTCTGCCGGTTGATGCTGGCAGCGCTCACCGAGGCCCTGCCGCAAATCTCTGCCGCCGGCGCCACCCTTCTGGCGCTCACGCCTGAAACCGGCGGGCTGGCGCTGAAGATGAAAACCTACCATGGCGCACCGTTTGAAATTCTGGCGGATGTTGATTGCGGTATCGGCCTGGCCGCCGGGGTGGTGTTTAAAATTCCGCCAAAATACCGGGCGTTGCTCGGCCCCAATTTTCCGGATCGACACGGCAATTCCGGTTGGTATCTGCCGATTCCCGCCAGTTTTATTCTGTCCCAGGATGGCCGCATCGCTTGGCGGTTCGCCGATGTTGATTTTTCTCATCGGCCTGAACCGGCTGATATTATCCGCGCGGTTGCGAACATGAATGGAAAGCTCTGATGGAACTCTCGCAGGTCCGCTATTTCATTGCGTTATGTAAAACCCTGAATTTCACCAGGGCGGCGGATAGCTGCAATGTCACGCAACCAGCGTTCACGCGGGCGATTCAAAAACTTGAAATGGAATTTGGCGGCGCGTTAATTTTCCGCGAGCGCAATCTCACCCAGTTGACTGAGCTTGGTCGGGCTGTGCGTCCGCACCTGGAAGCCATGATCGAAGCGGCCGAGGCCGCCACCGCACTGGCCAACGCCAAAATGGGCCGCACCACCAGCAGCTTGAAAATTGGTCTCGGGCCGGGCATTGGCGCGGTTAGTATCGCCAGTGCGGTGCGTGAAGTCACCAGCAAATTACCTGACGTCACCATCCATTTCGAAGAAGCCGGCCCCGCCGCGCTGATCGAAGCCATGCTGATGGACAGCCTCGACTGCGCACTGCTGCCGGAGACAACCGAACTGCCGGAGCGTCTGAACCGTTGGCCCCTATATACCGACCGTGCATTGGCCGTGTTGCCACCCAACCATGGTCTCATCCAAAAAAACGCGGTGAACGCAGCGGATGTTGTGGCCGAGCCGATTTTGATGGGTGAAAATTGCGGCGGTTTCGCTAAGCAACTGGCCGATGCCACGGGGTTTTCTCTGCAACTGCAACGCTGCAACGGGGCTGCCACACAACTGCTGGAGTTGGTTGCCGCCGGGCTTGGCATGGCCTTGATGTCAGAGCGTTTGCGCTACGCGGCACCGCTCACCACCAGGCCATTCCATGAACCCGAACTGAACCGCCGAATTTTCCTCACCTCAGTCGCCGGGCGCCCGCTCAATCTCGCCGCCGCCAGTTTTGTAAAGCTCTGCCGGGTCAAGGATTTTTCCTAAATTAAAAGCTACCATAATTTCATCTGATGGCTGCTCGTATCGGAACGCAAACTGATTACCTCTACATCGGATGATGCGTTCCGCATCAGGAGGTTGCCCGATGACCAACCGTCTCGCCGTTTTGGCTTTTTCTCTTGCTCTGGGCGGCACTGCTCTGGCGCAAACTGGCAATGATGTTAACACCGGTGTCGGCTCGAATGCAGGCGCGATGTCGGGTCCGAATATTAATGTGGTCAACGGCACCAACGCCAATGGCACGCCGCGCCAGCAATCGCCAGGAAGTTCTATGACCGTGGGCGCAGGCAATAGCACCATGCTGCCGGGGATCACTGGTGGCGCTTCGGCCAAAGCCAAGGTGCCGCTACCCACCGTGACAACCGGTTCCACCTCCGGCACCATTCAAACCAAACCTGCGCCGTAATTCAGCCGCGCAATAGCGCGTCGGCGCAGGCATCGAGAATTGCAGCGGCGTCGATTTCGTATTCGGCATATAAAGCCGCTACATCACCGGACTGGCCAAAATGGTCCGGCCCCAGGGCCATGACAATTTGACCTCGCACCCCACCAAGCCAGGCATGGGCGGCGGGATGCCCGTCAAGCACGCTGATTATGGCGGCGTCACGCGCGAGGGGGGATAATATGTCTTCGATATGTGAAGTGGCAGCCATATCGCCCAACCGACGTGCGCGTTGGGCTGCGCGCCAGCCGGCGTAAAGCCGGTCTGGGCTGGTAATGGCCAATAATCCTGCCCCTGGTGCATCTTCCAGCAATTGCGCAAAAGCCTGCTCGGCTTCACCGGCAACCGCACCCTGGTAGGCGATAATAATTTTGGCACCAGGGGCTGGTGGCACCACCCAATGGGCACCTGCGATCACATGCGCTTTGTTCAAATTGCGTGATGGCTGGGTTAAAATCATGGTTGAGAGCCGCAACCACACCGCCGAGCCTTCCGGTTGTTGCATCCAGTCAAAAGCGTGGCGCAATAATATCGCTAGCTCGTCACAATAGGCCGGCTCAAAGCTCGCCAGACGGTCCTGCACGATGGCAAGCAACGGGGTGTTGGTGGATTGATGCTGCCCACCCTCGGGTGCCAGCGTGATGCCTGATGGCGTGCCCACCAATAAAAACCGCGCATCCTGGTAGCAGGCGTAAAACAGCGCATCATGACCGCGGTTCACAAATGGGTCATACACCGTGCCAATCGGCAGCAGCCTAGCACCGTTCAGGTCATGGCTCATGCCAGCCGCGCCAAGCAGTAAAAACAGGTTCTGCTCGGCGATGCCAAGTTCAATATGCTGGCCGGTCGGGTTGGTGCCCCAGCGCTGCGCGCTGGCCAGCTTGCCGTCGCGGAACACATCATCACGGGTGTGCCGGTCAAACACCCCGCGCCGGTTTATCCAGGGTCCAAGGTTGGTGGACACCGCCACATCCGGGCTCATGGTAACAATGCGCTTGGCCATGGCGGCGCTCTCGCCTTGCCCGCGACCAATTTCCGATAAAATCTCGCCAAACCCGGCCTGCGTACTCATCCGCCGACCCGTAAATTTTGGCTGCGGCAAAATCTCGGGCACCGGAATCATAGCGGCGTCCATCCGCCTTCCGTGCGTGGTCAGCGGGGTGGCAAATGGCACGCCTGCCACAAACCGCGCCACAGCTTGCGGCTGCGCTATGCCTTCCCAGGGCTCCCACTCGTGCCCTGGGCGCACGTTCATCTCGGTTCGAAATTCACTCATCTGGTCAACCGTCATCATCCCGGCGTGGTTGTCCTTATGCCCGGCGAATGGCAGCCCCATGCCCTTGATGGTGTAGGATAAAAAGCAGGTGGGCTGGTCGCTTGTCGCAGCCGCCCTGAATGCCTCGGTCAATGAAGCCAGGTCATGCCCGGCCAGATTGGTCATTAGTTTGCCCAACGCGGCATCGCTCAGCGGGTCAATAATGGCGCGCACGCCGCGCGATTTCGCCATATCCGCTAAAATGGCCTGCCGCCAGGCCGCCCCACCCTGGAAGGTGAGCGCTGAGTAGGTGGAATTGGGGCATTCATCGATCCAGCCGCGCAGTGATGAGCCACCTGGTTTGGCGAACGCCGCTTCCAGCTGCTTGCCATACTTCAACTGGACGACGCGCCAGCCCATATCCTTGAAAAGCCCCTCGAACCGGCCAAACAGCCGGTCAGGCATCACGCTGTCCAGGCTTTGGCGGTTATAATCCACCACCCACCAGACATCCCGCACATCGTGCTTCCAGCCCTCCAGCAGGGCCTCATAAATATTGCCCTCATCAAGCTCCGCATCACCGGCGATGGCAATATGTCTGGCGCGGGGGCTGGCTGGGTCCACCATGCCATGCGCCCGTACGTAATCTTGCATCATGGAGGCAAAGCTGGTGAGCGCGACCCCCAACCCGACCGAGCCGGTGGAAAAATCAATCTCGGCGCCATCCTTGGCGCGGGACGGATACGCCTGCGCACCACCGAACTGGCGTAACCCGGCCATTTTTTCCAGGCTCTGGCGGCCCAAAAGGTAATTGATGGCATGCAGCACAGGCCCGGCATGGGGTTTTACCGCCACCCGGTCCTGTGGCCGCAATGTGTCAAAGTACAAAGCTGTCATGATCGAGGTGACAGATGCACAAGATGCCTGGTGCCCGCCAACCTTCATGCCATCCCGGTTGGGGCGCAGATGGTTGGCGTTATGGATCATCCAGGCAGACAGCCAGAGCAATTTACGCTCAACCGCCGCCATCGCCGCCAACGTATCAAGCTCAGATTTTATCGGACGGATCTCGTTCATGGCCGGAACTTAGCAAGGTTCCGGCCAAAATGGCAGGGCTAACAGGCGCCGCCTGCCAGCGCTTCATTTGCGCGATTTCCTTGTATTGTCCGGCAATGATCTCACGCGACAAAGCCAGTCATTCCGGGTTTTGTAATAAACCGCTGCAAACAGGGGCCACCTCAGCAATCGGTTACGATTTTGCTCAAAATGGCGGAAGTTTCAGTCCGCATTCTGACCGCACCTTAATATAAGTACCATGTTCAAATGCTTCCCATGCTGCCAAGATCGAAGAAATGCCACTTGAAAGACCCACATGGATTCGATTGTTTTTAATACGGACGATACTGCCGAAGTTCCCCCGCCGGTCTCAGCGATGGATATCGATACCAGGAAGGTCAAAATCCACCCTGACCATTGGTATCCGGTTGCATGGTCGCGTGAGGTTAAGGCTGGCAAAACCCATGCGGTAAAATTTGCCGGCAGCCCCATTGTGTTGGTCCGCCCGAAGGAGGGCGCTGTGTTTGCTCTGGCAAATCGTTGTGCCCACCGGCAGGTGCCATTGGATGCCGGGGTGGTTTCAGGGTGCGCGGTACGTTGTGGCTACCATGGCTGGACTTATGATAGCTCTGGCAAATGCATTGATGTGCCGTATCTGGGCAAAGGTAAAATGCCAAATGGTGTGCGTGCCTACCCATGCCGTGAGGAAGCCGGGTTGGTTTTTATTTTTCCCGGCAACCCTGAACTTGCCGAAGCCTCATTTCCTATTCTGGGTGGTGCCATAAACCCAGACTATAAAACCCGTCGCTTTGGCCGTGAGGTAGCTTGCCACTACAGCTTCATGCATGAGAATTTGATGGACATGAACCATCAGTTTTTGCATCGCAAACAAATGGGGCAGATCCGGCCACGCTATTTGGGCCGCCGTATGGGTGAAAATTGGCTGGAGGTGCAATATACCTTCGCTCGTACCGGCGGAAAGCAGCCGCTGGGCGAAGCTGCCGTGTTTGGGGGCCGCCGCGGTGATGGGAATGATAAAGATGTCATGACCATTCGCACTGAATACCCTTACCAAACCCTTAAAATTCTGCCCGCAGGTGATGCAGAGCCGGTAATGGATTTATGGATTGTTTATGTGCCGCTTGATGCTGAGCAGCGCACCATTCGCACCTTTGGCTTGCTTTCCATTCATAAACCTAAAGGCCTGCTGGGCAAATCCCTGCTGAACATCGGTTGGCCTTTCCTGATCCGTTTTACTGAAAATATTTTCCGCGAAGACCGTGAAATTGTTGAAGCTGAGCAAGCCGCGCATGACGCCCAGGGCATGAATCTTAACCAGGAAGTTTTCCCGGTTATCCGGGAACTCACGGGTCTGCTAGGCCGTTGCGGCGATGGTGAAGTGAGCTAACTTGCGGATACATCACGCCCGGCAGCAACAAGGCAAGGTCTTCAGCGATCATGCCGGGGCCAGCTTTTATGGCGGCTTGCCCGTGTAACCAGACGGCTGCGCAACTCGCCTCGAAGGCAGGCATATTTTGGGCTAATAGGGCGGCGATGATCCCGGCCAGTACGTCGCCGGTGCCGCCGGTGGCGAGCCAGGGCGGGGCGTTGGCGTTGATGCTGGCGCGTCCATCAGGTGCGGCAATGACCGTATCAGGGCCTTTGAGGATCGTGACTGCGTTGATCAGGCGGGCGGCAGCGCGGGCGGCGGTTAGTTTGTCATTTTTAATGGGGCCAAAGACCTGGGTGAATTCGCCCATATGCGGGGTTATGACGCTGACGCCGCGCAACTGTTCCGGCGCGCTGGCGCAAGCGGTCAGGGCATCGGCATCGGCGACAATGGTTTTACCCGCAGCGATCAACAAGCTCAGCTTGCCCCCTGCCTGCGCCACACCCAGGCCAGGGCCGCAAACCCAAACCTTGCGGCGTACATCGGCTGTCAGAGCTTCGAGCGGGTCGCTGCGTACAATCAATCCGGCTTCGGGCGGAATGAATGCGGCGTCGGCGTGCAGCGTGACCATACCCGCGCCTGCCCGGCGGGCCGCGGCACATGCCAGCCGTGCCGCACCTGGCATGGTTCCACTCAGAACGGTAACGTCGCCAGAGGTATATTTATGGCCGGTGGCGGTGCGGGCGGGCAGGGACCAGAGGGCCGGATTATTCCGCCAGGTTTGCGGCTGGACATCGGTTAGTACCGCCACCGGCATGCCGATATCGCGCAGCAAAACTTCACCGCACAGGCCGCGCCCCGGATAGAGCAGATGTCCCGGTTTGAGACGAAAGAAGGTCACTGTCAGTTCCGCTTGCGGCGCGTAGCCGCGCACCGCGCCGGTGGCGCCATCCACGCCGCTTGGGACGTCTATCGCCACAATCCGCTTGGCCGCCTGCAATAAATCAGCAATCGGCCCGGCCACGTCGCGTGACAGGCCGGCGCCAAACACCGCATCGATCACCAGCTCCGCCTTCGCCACCTCATCGGGCCTGGCGGTTGCGACTGGCAGGATACGCACCGGCCAGCCGAGATTTTCCAAATAGGCGCCTGCCACCCGGCCATCGCCGCCATTATTGCCGGGCCCACACAACACCGCCACGCGGCAAGGCGCATAGCGGCGGATGATGGCGCGTGCCACTGCCCGCCCGGCGGCGGCCATTAAAGCAGATTCGTCATTGGCCAGCCGGTCAGCCTGGGCCATCTCAAGCGGGGTTAAAACTTCGTCCATAGAAAAAACTTTGCACAATCCATGCGTTGCCGCCTAATTGTCATCGAATCGGGAGTTTTGAACATGGGTAAGGTCATCGCGGTAGCTCAACAAAAAGGTGGGGCCGGCAAAACCATGCTCACGGCTCAGCTGGCGGTCGCGCTGGCAGTTGCGCTTTCACCAAATTCCAAGATAGCGGTGCTGGATATCGACCCGCAGGGTAGCCTGACAATTTGGGGTAAATTACGCGCCAACGCTGCCAAGGCCGCCGTTCCCATCGCCTCTCATACGGTCTCGGGCTGGCGCCTTGGCAGTGAGCTTGAGAAGCTGAAAGCGGCCTATGACATTGTTCTCATCGACACTCCGCCGGTTATTGACAGTGATGCCAGGCGGGCGATTCGGGCAGCTGACCTGGTGATTATCCCACTCAACCCATCGCCGCCGGACCTTTGGGCGGCGGAAGGAACTTTGAAGCTGGCGGCGGAGGAGAAGCGCAAAGTGGCATTGGTGTTCAACCGCGCCCCCGCGGCCTCCCGCCTGCGCAAGCGTCTGGAAGCCGAAATCTCGGCGCGCGGCTTGAAGCTGTTCAACAACGCGCTGGCCAACCGCGCCGGCTATGCCAACGCCTTTGCTGATGGGCTTGGCGTGTCGGAGATCAGCGCCACCACCCCGGCTAGCCTTGAGCTATGTGCTCTGGCCGAAGAGGTCAAAAATTTCCTTTTGTAGTAATATTTTATAACAAAATACCGTCGTTTCTTCATAAAAACTTCAGGTTGCCGTTAATTTTTATGATTTTAAAGCTTAAAAAGCCTAAAAAACACGCATCACACGCTTGCGTGATCGCCTTTTTTCCGCCACAAACTGCCCCAGTGGTTCACAGTGCACATGAATTTTTGATGAAGCATTGGACTTGCCGCCAAGTTTAGGGAGCTTCTAAAAAGACACCGAATGGTGTGGCCGGTCATAAGACCGGCCTTTTTTTTAGCCTTTTCGGCGATGGAACCTCTGGACATTTACCACGCCCCAAATTTCATGAACCGCATAAGGGTCGGCATTCATGAACGCCTGCACCGCCTCCAGGCTGTCGCCTTCGATCAGAAACAGTGAGCCGATCATGGTCTCGCCATCAGGCGTTTGCAGCGGGCCGGAGAGGACGACGTTGACGCCAAAAGGCTCGCTAGTCTCGATAAATGCCCGGTGAGCCGTGTAATGTTGCAGCCGCGATGCCAGGGCATTTGGGCGATCAAGCGCGTGGACGGCAAATAACGGCATCTTGCTTGAATCTTTCTATGTGCCGAAGCACATGTAGTCGGATTGCAAAAGTTAGATATGGTCTGGCACGCCACCCAGCTTTGAGCCAGTCGCGGGCAGTTTTTAGATAAGGAATTTAATATGAAATTATTGCGCTATGGCGATGAAGGGCAGGAACAATGGGGTTTGCTCGATGATGAGGGCAAAATTCGCAGCCTCTCAGATGCGCTGGTGGGGTTTGCCAGTGATGCGCTGAGCCCGGCCTGGATTGAGCATTTATCCAAGCTGCCGCCGCACACGCTGCCATTTTTAAAGGCGGAACACCGGATTGCCGCACCAATCCCCTTGCCGCGGAATTTCGTCTGCATCGGGTTAAACTATGCTGATCATGCGGCGGAAACCGGCGGGAAAATCCCGAAAGAGCCGATTATTTTCCTCAAATCGCTCTCAGCTTTCAGCGGGCCTTATGATGATATCAAAATCCCTCGCGGTTCAGAAAAAACTGACTGGGAGGTTGAGCTTGGCGTGGTAATAGGCACCAAGGCCAGTTACGTGAGCGAGGCTGACGCACTGGATTATGTGGCCGGTTATTGCACCGTGAATGATGTTTCAGAGCGCGCCTATCAAATGGAGCGCTCCGGTACCTGGGATAAAGGCAAAGGCTGTGACAGTTTTGGCCCGGTGGGGCCTTACCTGGTTACCAAGGATGAGGTGCCGGACCCGCAGAATTTGAACCTTTGGACTGAGGTGGATGGCATCCGCCGCCAGGATGGCAACACCAAAACCATGGTGTTCGGGGTGGCGATGCTGGTGAGCTATGTCTCACAGTTTATCACTTTATATCCCGGCGACATTATTGCCACCGGCACCCCGCCGGGTGTTGGGCTAGGCATCAAACCAGAGCCGGTGTTCCTCAAGGTTGGGCAAAAGCTCAAAATTGGCGTGCAGGGCCTGGGTGAGCAGACTTACAAAACCATCGCCGCTTGATGCCAGGAGCCAGAGTATGATCACTGAAATCGCCGAAATCATTGTCAAACCCGGCATGGAGCATGAATTTCAGGCCGGGGTGGCCACGTGCCAGCCGGTGTTTGCCAGGGCCGTTGGCTGTCACGGACTGGAATTGCACCACTGCATTGAAAACCCGCAGCATTTTATCCTGATGGTAAAGTGGGAAAGCGTTGCTCACCACATGGAGATCTTTCGTACCTCACCGGATTTTCAAATCTGGCGGGGCGCGGTAGGGGCCTGTTTTGCCGAGCCGCCCAAGGTGTATCACACCAAAACCACCATCCGCTGATTGGCTTTTTAGCGGCGGAATTGGTAGGGGAGCCGGATGGACCAGGCTCTCCCCCTCATTGAATCCGTAACCAGCATTCCGCGTCGCACCTTTGCCATCATCTCGCACCCGGACGCTGGTAAAACCACGCTGACGGAAAAACTACTGCTGTTCGGCGGCGCCATCCGCGAGGCCGGCATGGTTAAGGCCCGCCAGGACCGCCGCCAGACGCGCTCTGACTGGATGAAAATTGAACGCCAGCGCGGTATTTCAGTAACCTCATCAGTCATGACGTTTGAATTTGGCGGGGCGGTGTTTAATTTGCTTGATACCCCAGGCCATGAGGATTTCTCAGAGGATACCTACCGGACACTTACCGCCGTTGATAGCGCGGTGATGGTGATTGATGCTGCCAAAGGTATTGAGTTGCAAACCAAAAAATTATTTGAGGTTTGCCGCTTACGCAACATTCCCATCACCACCTTTATTAATAAAGTGGACCGAGAAGGGCAGAACCCGTTTGAGCTGCTGGATGAGATTTCCAGCACGCTGGCGTTGGATATTTGCCCGATGGTCTGGCCGATCGGCACGGGCGGGCTGTTTCGTGGGTGTTTTGATATTCGCAACAACCGGCTGGTTTCAGCGGTGAAGCCGGGGGATACCAAGACCGAGCAGAAATTCGCCATCCCGGCTGACCAGAAGGCGCAGTTGGATGAGGATATTGAACTGATACATGCGGCGTTCCCGCCGTTTGATTTGCAGTCATTCTCTGAAGGGCATTTAACCCCGGTTTATTTTGGCTCCGCGCTGAAGGATTATTCAGTGCGCGAATTGCTGGAAGGGCTGGTGGCCAACGCCCCGCCGCCGCAGCCGCGCGCCTCTGATACCCGCGTGGTGGCACCAAATGAGGCGCCTGTCACCGGCTTTGTGTTCAAAGTGCAGGCTAATATGGACCCGCAGCACCGCGACCGCATTGCTTTTACCCGCATTTGTTCCGGCAAATTCACCCGTGGCATGAAATTGATCCATTCGCGCACCAAAAAGCCGATGGCGATTCAGGCGCCAATTTTTTTCTTTGCCCAGGACCGTTCCTTGGCCGAGGAAGCTTATCCGGGTGATATCATCGGTATTCCCAACCATGGTACGCTCAGGGTGGGCGATACGCTGACCGAGGGTGAGGTGTTGCGCTTTACCGGTATTCCAGATTTTGCCCCTGAAATTTTGCGCCGCGTGCGCCTGGCTGACCCCATGAAGGCCAAGCAGTTGCGCAAAGCGCTGGAGGATTTAGCCGAAGAAGGTGTAACGCAAGTTTTTCGCCCGATGACCGGTTCAGACTGGATTGTGGGCGTGGTCGGGGCGTTGCAGTTGGATGTACTCTCCAGCCGTATCGAGCAGGAATACTCAGTGCCGGTGGCATTTGAGCCGGCACCGTTTGATACGGCGCGCTGGATATTCTCTGAAGACGCGGCGCGGTTAAAAACCTTCATCGAACTGAACCGCAGTGCCATGAGCGAGGACCGCGAGGGCGCGCCGGTTTATCTGGTGCGTAATAATTGGGAGCTGAACCGGATGCGCGAAAATTTCCCGGAGATTACCTTCTCGGCGACAAGGGAGAGACGATAGCTATTTTTTAAAGCCTCATTGTGCCCCTTGCGAAAGCGCTGGGGGTTAACCCAACACGCTCTCAAAATACTTAATCGTCTTTCCTAACCCCTCATCCAGCCCCACCTTTGGCTCCCAGTCCAGCATCGCCTTGGCTTTTGATATATCCGGGCAGCGCTGCATCGGGTCGTCAACGGGCAGGGGGCGGAATACCAGTTTGGATTTAGCGCCGGTCAGGGCGATGACGCGCTCGGCCAGTTGCAGCATCGGCAGTTCCACCGGGTTGCCGAGGTTGACCGGGCCGGTGATATCATCGCCCGTCGCCATCAGCCGCATAAAACCTTCGATCAGATCATCCACATAGCAAAAGGCGCGGGTCTGCATGCCGTCACCGAAGATGGTGATATCCTCACCACGCAGCGCCTGCACAATGAAGTTGGAGACCACCCTGCCATCGTTGGGGTGCATGCGCGGGCCGTAAGTGTTGAATATCCGCGCCACTTTGATGCGCAGGTTATGCTGGCGGCGATAGTCAAAAAACAGCGTCTCGGCACAGCGCTTGCCTTCATCGTAGCAGGCGCGCGGGCCAATAGGGTTCACGCTGCCGCGGTAATCCTCGGTCTGCGGGTGCACGGTCGGGTCGCCATACACCTCGGAGGTGGAAGCTTGGAACACCTTGGCCTTCACCCGTTTGGCCAGGCCCAGCATGTTGATGGCGCCCACCACGCTCACCTTGGCGGTTTGCACCGGGTCAAACTGATAATGCACCGGCGAGGCTGGGCAGGCGAGGTTATAAATCTCGTCCACCTCCACATACAGCGGGAACGTTACATCATGGCGCATGATCTCGAAGCTGGGGTGGTCCAGCAGATGTGCCACATTGTCACGCCGGCCTGTGAAGTAGTTATCCACGGCCAGCACATCATGCCCCGCCGCCAGCAGCTTTTCGCAGAGATGAGAGCCGAGGAAGCCAGCACCACCGGTGACAAGAATACGTTTTTTTGTGTAGCTCAATGAATGGACCTTCCTGTGTCGCCGGCCTGCCTAACATGAAAAGGTAATGATGATGAAATCAGTTTTGATCACCGGCGCCAGCCGCGGCATTGGCCGCGCCACCGCCATAATGGCGGGTGGCAAGGGCTGGTCGGTGGGGGTGAATTACACGGCCAATCTCCCCGCCGCCGAGGCCACGGCGAGTGCTGTGCGGCAGGCCGGCGGGCAGGCTGTAATCATCAAGGGGGATGTCTCGGTTGAGGCGGATGTGGTGGCTATGTTTGATGCCACGGCGGCGGCGTTTGGCGGCATTGACGGGGTGGTGATCAACGCCGGCATCATCGCGCCCAGCCTGCCATTGGCTGAAATCTCCACCGAGCGGCTGCGCCGGATGTTCGACACCAACATTCTGGGTGCCTATTTCGTCGCCCGCGAGGCGGCCCGCCGGATGCCCCTGGACAAAGGCGGGCAGGGGGGCGCGGTGGTGCTGCTATCCTCGATTGCCGCCAAATTAGGCTCGCCGTTTGATTTTGTGGATTATGCGGGGTCCAAGGGTGCGGTTGATAGCCTGACCGTGGGACTGGCAAAGGAGTTGGGCAAGCAGGGTGTGCGGGTAAACGCCATCCGCCCTGGGTTGATCGACACCGATATCCAGGCGGTCTCGGGTGACCCTGACCGCGCCAATCGGCTTGGCCCCAGCACCCCCATCGGGCGGGCTGGGCAACCGGTGGAAATCGCCGAGGCGATCATGTTTTTGCTTAGTGACGCGGCTTCATATATCACGGGGGCAATTCTGGACGTCGCGGGCGGGCGGTAACGGAGTGTGCGCTGCTGCTGTTCTGCCCGTGGAGAGTGTGTGAATGGTTTATGATTTTACCAATAACTGGTTCGACCAATATGCTAAAAATGTTTGGAATAATTTGGTCCCCCAAGCTAAGCCCCAAAAAATTCTTGAAGTAGGTTCTTATGAAGGGGCAAGTGCTTGCTTCCTGATTGAAGCATTAAGTAACGAAAATGAAATAGAGATCCATTGTGTTGACACCTGGGAAGGTTCGATTGAAAACTTTCCCGATGGTGTGCCAAATGTTAACATGAGGAATGTTGAATCGCGTTTTGATCATAACGTTAAATTAGCAATTTCCAAAGTTGAAAAACCCGTCAATCTTGTTAAGCACAAATCATTTTCTGATGTTTCGCTCTCAAAAATGATTGGGGACGGCAAAAAACAATATTTTGACTTTGTTTACATCGATGGCTCCCACCAGGCCCCGGATGTTTTGTGTGACGCTGTGTTAGCTTTTCGCTTGCTCAAAACAGGCGGAATTATGGTATTTGATGATTATCTATGGGCTGAGAATTTGCCCTACGGCTTTGATCCCATTCGCTGTCCAAAACTGGCGATTGATTCATTTGTAAATATTTATTTTCGGAAATTGAAAGTGTTGCAGGCCCCGCTTTACCAGCTTTATATCCAGAAAATTTCAGACTAAGCCACACTATGACCAGAGCCATTGCTTTTCATCTGCCGCAGTTTCACCCCATTCCGCAGAACGATGAATGGTGGGGCAAAGGCTTTACGGAGTGGACCAACACAGCCAAAGCAAAGCCATTGTTTGAGGGTCATTATCAGCCCCATGTTCCAGCCGATTTAGGTTTTTATGACTTGCGGCTGCCGGAAGCTCGGCAAGACCAGGCGGATTTGGCTAAAAAATATGGCATAGAAGGGTTTTGTTATTATCATTATTGGTTCGGCCATGGGCAGCGAATTTTAGAGCGGCCATTTGAAGAAATTCTGGCCAGCGGCGAGCCTGATTTTCCGTTTTGCTTGTGTTGGGCCAACCATAGCTGGACAGGGGTGTGGCACGGCGTGCCTGACCGGCTGTTAATCGCGCAAACTTACCCAGGCCCGGCTGATAATGAAGCCCATTTCAACAGCCTGCTGCCTGCTTTTCAGGACCCGCGATATATAAAGGTGGATGGGAACCCGGTTTTTTTGGTGTTTGACCCCTACGGCCTGCCAGATGCCAGAGCCTTTGCTGCGCAGTGGCATGAAATGGCGCTAAAAGCCGGGCTGCCGGGGCTACATTTGCTGGCCATTCGTCATAACGGGCAAAATTGGAATCCGCATGATGGCGGATTTGATGGCGCGATTGATATGCGGATTCCATTTTTTTCCAAGGAATGGAGCGAAGGTACCCGCGAAACCCTTATTTTGGACCATCGTCAAGTTACCGCTCATGAGGTGGCAGAGCCAGAACCTGGTATTACAACCTATCCCTGCATTGGACCCAGTTGGGATAATACACCAAGGTTGGGCCGCCGGGGCATTATTTACGTAAATTCTCACCCGGATTTGTTCCGCGAAACGGTGCGCCGCGCGGTTGGTGTACTTGCGCAGCGGCCGGCAGAAAACCAGCTGATGTTCTTGAAAGCCTGGAATGAATGGGCAGAAGGCAACCACCTGGAACCAGACCTGAAATTTGGCCACGGCTGGCTGGAGGCGCTACGCCAAGGTATGGCATGCCTCACCAGCTAAACCACCTATTGCGCGGCACCCCGGCCCCCCTTACTAAGAGCCGCCAAGGTTTCCACTGAAAGCAAGCGGCCATGGCTCCCGAAAATTTATCATCCCAAGACCCAAGTTCGCGCATCGCCGAGGCGTTCGCATTTGACGATGTGCTGCTGGTCCCGGCTTATTCGCAGGTTCTACCCACACTGGTCCACACTGCCACGAGGCTGACCCGGACGATTTCACTTAATATCCCGCTGGTTTCCGCCGCCATGGACACGGTGACCGAGGCTGCGATGGCGATTGCGATGGCCCAGCAAGGGGGCATTGGCGTGATTCACAAAAACTTTACCATCGCCGAGCAGGCCGCCCAGGTGAAGCGGGTGAAGAAGTTCGAGAGCGGCATGGTGGTAAACCCGCTGACCATCCACCCCGACCAAACCCTGGCTGATGCCCGCGCTTTGATGGAGCTGCATAAAATCAGCGGGTTCCCAGTAGTGGAACGTGATGGCCGGTTGGTTGGTATTCTTACCCACCGCGATGTGCGCTTTGCCACTGACCCGAGCGCTAAAATCTACGAGTTGATGACCCGGGAGAATCTGGCAACGGTCTCGGCGGGGGTGGGGGCCGAGGAAGCCAGGGCGCTGCTGCATAAGCGCCGGCTGGAAAAATTACTGGTGGTGGATGATGAGTACCGCTGCATCGGGTTGATGACCGTTAAGGACATGGACAAAGCCGAGGCGCACCCGTTGGCCAATAAGGATGAGCTGGGCCGGTTGCGGGTGGCAGCTGCCACCGGCGTGGGGGATGACGGTGCCGAACGCGCCGCGGCTTTGATTGAAGCTGGGGTGGATGTGGTGGTGATTGATACCGCGCATGGCCATTCTGAAGGCGTGCTGGCGGCTGTTACCCGGATTAAAAAATCCTCCAATGCGGTGCAGATTATTGCTGGTAACGTGGCCACCGCTGATGGCGCTGCCGCTTTGATTGATGCGGGTGCTGATGCGGTTAAAATCGGCATTGGGCCGGGCAGCATTTGCACTACCCGCATTGTAGCTGGCGTGGGTGTGCCGCAATTCTCGGCTGTGTTGGAAACCGCCGCCGCCTGCCGGGCGCGTGGTGTACCTGCCATAGCTGATGGTGGCATTCGTGCCTCAGGTGATTTGGTAAAGGCGCTGGCCGCCGGAGCGGATGCGGTGATGGTGGGCTCGATGCTGGCCGGCACTGATGAAGCACCGGGCGAGGTGTTCCTCTACCAGGGGCGTTCGTATAAATCCTATCGCGGCATGGGCAGCCTGGGCGCCATGGCGCGTGGCTCGGCGGACCGGTATTTCCAGCAGGAAATCAAAGACACATTAAAGCTGGTGCCAGAAGGCATTGAAGGCCGGGTTGGCTATAAAGGCCCCATGGCCGCGGTGGTGCATCAGCTGGTTGGTGGGTTGCGGGCTGGCATGGGCTATACTGGTTCAGCTAACATCAACGCCCTGCAAACTGAAACCAAATTCCGCCGCATCACCGGTGCTGGTCTGCGTGAGAGCCATGTGCATGATGTGGCAATTACGCGCGAAGCCCCGAATTACCGCCAAGAATAATCAGGACATACCATGACCCCCGCTGGGCAACTTGCCGCCGCCATTGATTTACTGGCGGATATTGAAGCCGATGCCCGCCCGGGTGACGCTGTAGCCAATTCGTTTTTCCGCAACCGCCGCTTTATTGGGGCAGGGGACCGCCGTGAGGTAAGCACACTTGTGTGGGGGGTGTTGCGGGCGCGCCGGCATTTGGGCTGGTGGCTGGAGAAATTCGGTGCTGCGCCAACGCCGCGTTTGTTGTTGGGTGCGCAGGCAATTTTTACCGGCATGACCGTCAACAAAATCGCTCTGGCTTTCACGGCTGGGCGTTACGGCCCACCGCCGTTGACCGAGCTTGAAACCATTGTGCTGGAAAAATTTGCAGGGCACACGCTAGAACATCCCAATATGCCGGACGCCGTGAAGTACGAGGTGCCGGACTGGATTATGCCGCATCTGGCAGCGCAGTTTGGCCCGACGTTGAAAGCCGAGATGGACGCATTAGCGCTTCCGGCACCGTTGGACTTGCGGGTGAACGCCCTAAAGGCCACCCGCGACCAAGCGATACTGGCTTTGGCGGCGGAACAACTGGATGCCCGCCCCACCGCCTACAGCCCGTGGGGCTTGCGCCTCGCCGGGCGGCAGTCAATCACGCAAGGCAAAGCGTTCCAGGACGGCATTGTTGAAATCCAGGATGAAGGTAGCCAGCTGGTGGCCCTGCTGGTTGATGCCAAACCCGGCATGCGGGTGGTGGATTTTTGCGCCGGTGCGGGTGGCAAAACGCTGGCAATTGCAATGACCATGGAAAATAAGGGTCATATCGTGGCGTGTGATGTTTCAGCCTCACGTCTCGAGGGTGCTATCAAACGCCTGCGCCGCGCTGGGGTGCATAATGCCGAGCGGCATTTGCTGGAGCCGGGTGATAAATGGGTAAAGCGGCAAGAGAAAAAATTTGACCGTGTGTTAATTGATGCGCCGTGCACCGGCACCGGCACCTGGCGGCGTAACCCGGATGCGCGGTTGCGCCTGAAGGAAAACGACTTGGCGGAAATTCTGCCCAAACAGGCCATGATCCTTGACCAAGCGCAAAGATTGCTCAAAATCGGCGGCCGGTTGGTTTACGCAACCTGTTCGCTATTGCAGGAAGAAAATGAAATGCAGGTGAGGGCGTTTTTGCAACGCCACCCGAATTTCAGCCGCGTGCCACTGACCAACCCGCTACCCGAAGCCTTGCACGGCCCGGCCTTGCGCCTAACGCCACGGGCCAATGGCACTGATGGATTTTTCGGGGTGGTGCTGGAGCGTACGGCATGAGCGAAGTGCGTTTTGCCACCCCGGCGGATGCTTCTGATATTGGCGCTGTGCATGTCTCAGCTTGGCGCAGCGCGTATCCGGGGTTGCTGCCGGATCAGTATCTGGCCAAGCTCTCGGCATCCCGGCAGGCGGCGTTTTACGAACGTGCCATCCGCATGGGTGCCGGTGTGCATGTGTTAACACAAAACCAGCATGTGGTAGGGTTTTCCACCGCCCGGCGGACGCGTGGCAATCCGCTGGGCGACGGCGAAATTGAAACGTTGTACGTGCTTGATGATTACCAGGGCAACGGCTTTGGCCGGAATTTGTTGCAAGCCTCAGCGGGCTATCTGGCGGAACTGGGTTGTGCGTCAGTGTTTGTGTGGGTGCTGCGTGATAACCAGGCGAGTTTTTTTTATGAGCATCTGGGCGGTAAACGCATTGCCAGCAGCTTCACCCGCGTTGGCGGTAATCAAACACCCCAGACAGCCTTTGGCTGGAACCCTATCGACGGGCTGCTGGGCGGCCAAGAGTAACATGGCGGTGCTGATGGCGCCTAGACAGCCCGCACCCAGGATCAGCCAGATGGGGTTAGATTTGAAGCGGTAGACGACCCATGCTGCGATCTGATTCGGGTGAACATCATAAGCTTGCGCCAATTCGGCCAGCGTCTTCTCGCCCTTCAAGGCGGCCAAATCCTCCTTGGCCTTGAAAGCCAGGGTATGGTTTCACCGGGTACGCCTCGCCATCATTTATCCTGTTCCCCGATACCATCGCCGCGTTCAGGCAGATTTTCCATTTATCCCGCTGTACAAATTTGGCCAGCCACCTCTAGTTCGATAGGTCTGCAGTATCAGTTGGGTCGCTAATGCAAGAAGAAGAAATATACTAAACCAATAAAGCACGATGCCACCACGGAGGCCACCGACCAGCGCAAAGGTAAGGCATCCACCCAATATAATTCGTCTGAACCATTTCCTTCCGGGCCATTTTACCTTTTCGAACGACATCGCGATCACGGCTAGGCCGAAGGGGAGCGTGTATTCGTCGTAATCCAGTAAGCGCGGATAGAGCAGTAGGCAGACTGATATCCCAAGAACAATGCTGCTTTCCGGCGAAAGTTCCGCATAGCGAATTATCGCCAAGCCGGCAAAAAGCATTGCCGCTGCAAAAGGAATATACAGCATCATTTCGGCTTTGGGATTATGGATTCCGAACATCTCGACCGAGGCAAGAAAACCGTGACCTTGGACGAAATCAGAATACGTATTAACGGAATGAAGCCTGACAAGCCACTGCATAAATTCGGTTGGGTCGACGTAGAACGTCCACCCAAGAGCAAGACCGATTGCTAGTATAGATGAACAGCTAAGTAAAAGTCGGTGCATTATGTGAAGGTTCCGTTGGAACAAGAACACGCAACTATATACAACAAAGGTTGGCTTGATGATGCCCGCTATAACGATTGTAAACCACAAAAGAAGCGGCCATGCTACTGAGCTGATCGCGACAAAAAACAGTAGGCCATGAAATATTGTTGATATGTTGCCTGATAAAAAATCGCTCGCAGAAAAACAAAGAAGGAATGGTGCTCGCCAATATAGCAGGTGATCTTTCTGCAGGGCAGCGCGCATGATAGCAAGAAATATTGTAAAATAGATGAAGCCATAAATCACAACGATGCCAGTCGAGCCGATGTGAGACTGAATAATAGATTCAATCCTGGCAGTGATCGGCGGATATACAAAACGGGCAGGTATCATCCTGCCACAATTAATGGCGGGCGCATATGGTGAGACATGAGCCAGAACATTTTGGCCTGCGCAGACGATCGCTTCAGTATCAATAAATTCGCGAATATTTTTCGTATATTCAACGAAAATACCGCTTATGAACGGAAGAATGCAAATTATCGGCAATATCGATATGGAAAAGTTACGCTGATTGACAAAAAATAATTTTTTTATAAAAAAACAAATTTGATGATATGTTTGGCCCAAGTGTAATTCCAGTAACCTGTTGGGTTTAAAGTGCGTAAAGTTATCTGATGAATCGTCTGACCATTTTCTCAGTTTTCAGATCTATCATTACGTAATTTTTAATACCCTGATACTTTAATTACAAGAGTAGCTAAGCGTTAGCCAGTAACTGTATCGACTTAACCGCGGTTTGCTTCCTGCTGATTCCATCACACAGCTCCATTTTTCTAGAAAATTTAAACTTGTTGAACTGTAACCTGGTAGCGCCAGATGCCGAACAGCGAGCTGTCTTGTGCGTAAACGGGCATTGTTACGGCTCCCAGGATGTGGGTGCCAATTAGTTTGCCGCGAATGGTTTTTATTGATCTGCCCTTTGGGTTGGTAACGTTTCCGGCCAATGACAGCTAAAATTACCTTGCACCGCCAATTATGGCTCAGCCAGACGGTAGCCTATCCCAGGTTCTGTAATGATCATGGCGGCGGTTTTGGGCCCAAGTTTTTTGCGGATTTGGCCAATATATACGCGTAGATAGGCAACGTCTTCGGTATGAGAGGCACCCCAGATGGCGGTTAAAATTTGCCGGTGGGTTAATACCCGGCCTTGATTGCGTGCCAGTAGCAGGAGTAGCGCATGTTCACGTTTGGTGAGCGCCAGCGGGACGCTGTTTAAGGCAATTTTATGCAACAGCGGGTCGATGACCAAGTCTCCGATAATGACCGGCTTCTCGGCGTTATCCTTGCGAAGATGATGCCGCAATGCGGTACGAAGCCGGGCCAATAATTCGCCTAGCGCAAAGGGTTTTTCCACGTAATCATCGGCACCACCATCGAGCGCGGCAATTTTTTCAGCCTCGCGATCGCGCGCCGATAAAATAATGACGGGCACATCGGAAAATTCCCGCAGCCGCTTTAAAACTTCATGGCCATCCATGTCGGGCAATCCGAGATCGAGTAAAATCGCATCGGGCGCGCGCGATGCCGCTAGTCGTAAAGCCTCATCGCCACGCTCGGCTCGCAGATACTCATAATTCGAGGCGCTCAAAGCCGGGTTGAGAAACCGGTGAATTTGCAGCTCATCATCCACCACCAAAATTCTGCCCTGCGTTGGTGTCATCCGGCGGGCAGTTCAATGGAAATGATGGTACCGGGCAAGCCGTCCGCTGGTAAGTCGAGCCGTGGGCTGCGGGCGGAAATTTTACCGCCCATCGCTTCCGTGAAGGCTTTAGCGATGGCAAGGCCAAGCCCGGTGCCAGGGGCAATCCGGTCGCCGCGGGTGGCGCGGAAAAAACTGTCGAAAATATGCGGCAAATCCGGCGCGGGAATCCCAACACCTTCATCAGAGATGGCGATGGTTATTTTATCAGCATGGCGTAGCGTTGAAATGGCGATGCGGCTGTCCGGTGGGGCGTATTTCACGGCATTATCCAGGCAATTAACAATAATCTGCTCCAGTAATGCGGAATCGGCAATCACATGAGTGGCATTATCGGTGATATATACGCCGGTATAAATGGCGCCTGAAACGCGGGCGATGGCACCTTCAAAAACATCGGCAAGTTGCAGGCGGTCCTTGCGGGCATTGATTTCACCGGTTTCCACCCGCGCCATTTCGGTAATGTTGGAGAGGAATTTTGCCATGCGTTCGGTGTTTTGCGCGATGCTGTCTAACAAATCGGCTCGCGTGGCGTCATCTAGCGCGTCACCCGCGCTGGAGAGTGTTTCTGACGCACCACGGATGGCGGTAAGCGGAGTACGTAAATCATGTGAGAGCGAGGATAGCAACGCGGTGCGCAGTTTCTGGCTGCCCTCTCGCGCCTCGGTTTGCGCGGCGGCCACCGTTAGGCGGACTCTCTCAAGCGCCATCGCCGCCTGATTCGCCAAGGCAGCCAGGGTCTGCGTCAGCGGTTCGGGCGGCATGGTGCTGGGCAGGGCACCGAGGATGCCGATTGAAACATTGTCAGAGCGTAGCGGGATAAACCGCCACGGCACAGTGGGCAACGTGGCGGTGCCAATGCCAGTTTCGATGTTGTTTTTGAATGCCCAATTGGCGGCGGCAAAGGCGGCGGCGTCTAAGGTAATCCCATCAGGCACCGCAACCGGCGTGGTGAGAGCGGCATTATCGGCCAGCATCACAATGCCGGCGGTGGTGATGCTGGCGGCTTGGGTTGCAGTCTCAAGCAGCAGATCAGCTTGCGTGGTGACGAGCGAAAAACGTTGGCCAAACCTTGAAATTCTCCGTAAAGCCTCAACCCGTGCACTGGCGGTCTGGGCTTCCAGGCGTACCCGGCCGGCGAGCGTGCCGGTAACGATACCGACAATCAGGAAAACGATGAGCGCCACAACATCGCGCGGATCAGAGACCGAAAACGTATAAGTCGGTGGCAAGAAAAAGAAATTCCATAGTAAAAACCCCGCACTGGCGGTGGCGAGCCCGACATTGCGGCCATAGATACTCGCAGCACCGGCGATGACCGCGGTAAAAATCAACCCCATAGCTTCCTGCGGAACCAGGCCACGCAGGCTCATGCCCGCTAAGGTTACGGCACTGAGAATTGCCACCATGATGACATAGGGATGCAATTTTATCGTTGGTGCGGCGGGCTTGGGTCGCATCGGCAGCGCCGCGGGCACCGGAACGAAATGCAAGGTGAAAGCACTGGCCTGGTTGCTCAACACCTCGCCCAACCGCCACCGCCCAATGCGCCGCCACCAAGGCCGCGTGGTGGTGCGGCCCACCACAATATGGGTGATATTATTTTTGGCGGCGTAATCAAGTACCGTGCCGACGATATCTGACATCGTGGTGGTTTCAACAGCGGCACCCAACTGTGCGGCTAAATCCAGCGCATGCTGGGCATCGCCATGTTCGTCGGACCGCTCTGCATGAAATGCCACCAGCGGTGCGTGCAGAGTGTCAGCCAGGCGGGCTGCGTGCCGCACCACATTATCAGCCGATGCATCCGGGCCAATCAGCGCCATAACTTTTTCGCTGGCAGGCCAGGGGCCGGGAATGGCCCGCGCGCGCATGTAGGAGGTAACATCCTTATCCACCCGCTGTGCCACGCGCCGGAGCGCCATTTCGCGCAGTGCCCCTAAATTACCTTCGCGGAAGAATCCCTCCAACGCCCGGTTTGCTACGTCCGACCGGTAGATTTTTCCATCCACCAGCCGGGTCCGCAGTTCAGCGGGCGTTAAGTCGATCAGCTCGATTTCATCGGCAAGGTCGAGCACGGTATCGGGGATGGTTTCCGCCACCCGCACGCCGGTAATCCGCGCCACCGGATCGTTGAGGCTTTCCAGATGCTGAACATTGAGCGTGGTCCAAACATCGATGCCGGCTTGTAGAATCTCCTGCACATCCTGCCAGCGTTTTTGGTGGCGCAGGCCCGGTGCATTGGTGTGCGCCAGCTCGTCCACCAACAGCAAAGCTGGACGGCGCTTTAACGCGCCATCCAGATCAAATTCTTCCAGCGTCTGGCCGCGGTAGGGCACCCTAATGCGGGGCAATAACTCAAGGCTGGAAATTTCCTCAGCAGTGGCGGCACGTCCGTGGGTTTCAATCAGCCCGGCAACAACATCCATCCCGGCATCGCGCTTATGGTTGGCCGCCACCAGCATTTCCCAGGTTTTGCCAACGCCGGGCGCGGCGCCCAAGAATATTTTGAGCCGGCCGCGCTGCGCCCGATGGATATCCGCGAGCAGCGCATCCGGGTCTGGTCGGGACTCGTATTTATCAACCGCCATACCTGAAGTTTATGGCGCGCCCAGGCGGTCCATAGCAAGGTTCAGTTGCAGCACATTCACATGCTGGGTGCCAACAATCGCTAGAAACGATTCATGCGCCATCTGGTTGACCAATAAAGTCACCTTGGCAGCATCCAAATGCCGTGCCGAAGCCACGGCAGGGGCTTGGCGCAGGGCGTTGGCAAGTGAAATGTCGGGGTCGATACCAGAGCCTGACGCCGTAACGGCATCAGCCGGAACCGGGCCGGGGCCGAACGCTTTCCGATAAGCCACCACCCTTTGTTGGACCGATTGCAGCAAGGACGCACTGGCCGGAGCAAGGTTCGAGGCACCGGATTCACTCGCGTCATAGGGAGTGCTGATAGGATTACCTTTGGCGTCGGTGCCGCTGAGGGCTGACGGCCTGGGCTGGAAATATTTTGCCGAGGTGAAATTCTGGCCGATCAGCGCAGAGCCGACCACTTGGCCATTAACAGTTAGCAGGCTGCCATTGGCCTGGAACGGCAACGCCAGCTGCATGGCGCCAGTAAATGCCTCCGGCAATATAAACCCGGTGAGGATGGTGAAGAGCACCACCAGCGATAAAGCGGGGCGTAGTTCGCGGCTGATAGACATGATTGTTCCGATCAAGAGAAAATATGGAAAATGCCAAGGACCATATCGATGGCCTTGATGCCGATGAAGGGTGCCACGATGCCGCCGACGCCATAAATCAGTAGGTTACGCCGCAACAAAGAGGCTGCACCGATCGGGCGGAACTGCACGCCGCGCAGCGCCAGCGGCACCAGCACCACGATGATCAGCGCATTGAAAATCACCGCTGAAAGAATGGCGCTCTCGGGTGTTTTCAGTTGCATGATGTTCAGGGCCTCCAACTGCGGATAGGTGGCCACGAAAATCGCCGGCAGAATGGCAAAATACTTCGAGATGTCGTTGGCGATCGAGAAGGTGGTGAGGGCGCCACGGGTAATTAGAAGCTGCTTGCCGATCTCGACAATCTCGATCAGCTTGGTGGGGTCACTATCGAGGTCCACCATATTACCCGCTTCACGCGCTGCCTGGGTGCCGGTTTGCATCGCCACACCCACATCGGCTTGCGCCAAGGCCGGGGCATCGTTGGTGCCGTCACCGCACATCGCCACCAGGCGGCCATCAGCTTGCACCTTGCGGATATAGTCAAGTTTATCTTGCGGCGTGGCCTCCGCAATGAAATCATCAACCCCGGCCTCTGCCGCAATCGCCGCAGCCGTGACGCGGTTGTCGCCGGTCACCATCACAGTGCGAATGCCCATTTGTCGCAGTGCCGCAAAGCGCTCACGGATGCCTGGCTTCACAATATCCTTCAACTCGATCACGCCCAGCAACCGGCTATTGGCGGTTACCGCTAGCGGTGTGGAACCGGCACGACCAATCCGATTCACCGCTTCATCAAACGCCGCATCGGTTGTCAGCCCATAGGTTTTCAACACGGAGTCTACGGCACCTTTACGATACTGCTGGTCAGCAAAATCCAGCCCCGACATCCGCGTATTGGCGCTGAAGGGAATGAACTGCGCATCTGCGGCCCTGGCAGGCGATATCTGATAGCGGTCGCGCGCCAGGGCGATGATCGAGCGGCCTTCCGGCGTGTCGTCACCCAGGCTGGCGATGGCACAGGCTTCGGCGAGCGCGCGTTCTGGCACGCCAGCTACCGGGTAAAAGCCCGTGGCCATCCGGTTGCCAAACGTGATGGTGCCGGTTTTATCCAGCAGCAGCGCGTCAACATCGCCCGCGGCCTCCACAGCGCGGCCAGAGGTAGCAACCACGTTGAAGCGGATCAGCCGGTCCATACCCGCAATGCCGATGGCTGAAAGCAAGCCGCCGATGGTGGTAGGGATGAGGCAGACCAACAAGGCAGCGAGTACAGGAATGGAGAAGTTGGTTTGCGAATAGTAGCCGAACCCAACCAGCGTGACGACCGCCAGCAGAAAGATCAGCGTTAGCCCGGCAAGTAAAATATTTAACGCGATTTCGTTCGGCGTTTTGCGGCGTTCAGTGCCTTCGACCAGCGCGATCATACGGTCAAGGAAGGTAGCACCCGGGTTGGCAGTAATACGCACCACCAGCCAGTCCGATACTATCTGCGTCCCGCCAGTAACGGCAGAGCGGTCACCACCAGCCTCGCGCACCACCGGTGCCGATTCACCGGTGATGGCGCTTTCATTCACGCTGGCAATGCCTTCGATAATTTCACCGTCGGATGGCATGATGTCGCCGGATTCCACCAGTACCAAGTCGCCCGTACGCAAATCCGGTGCTGGTGTGGGCTTGAAGATATTGCGCTCGCGCGGGTCCAGGATCAGCTTCGCCATGGTGTCCGAACGCGCCCGCTTCATGCTTTCAGCCCGTGCGCGCCCACGGCCTTCGGCCACCGCTTCGGCGAAAGTGGCAAATAAAACCGTTAGCCACAACCAGAGCGCAATCACGATCGGGAAGGCGGCGGGTTTGCCGGTGAACAAATCCTCCCCACCCACCACGTTGGTCATCATCGCCACCACTTCAGTAACGAAAATAACCGGATTACGGGCCAGCGTAACGGGGTTGAGTTTGACGAAAGAATCAAAGGCAGCGCGGGAAATGATCCGTTTGTCAAACAGCGAGATTATTTCGGCATTAGCGGTTGTCATATCAGCGTTTCCTTAAAAAGTTTTGCCGGCGGCGAGCAGATACTGGTCGGCCAGTGGCCCCAGCGTGTCGGCGGGCAGATATTGCAGGCCGCCCAGGATGATGATCACGCCGATCAAAAGTCCGATGAACAGCGGCCCCGTGGTTGGAAACGTTCCAGAGCTGGCACTAAGTTTTGGCTTGGCGGCCAGTGAGCCGGCGATGGCGAGTACGGGAATGAGAAAGGCGAACCGGCCGAATAACATGGCCGAGCCAAGCCCATAATCAAGCAGCGGCGTATCGGCGGAAATACCGGCAAATGCGCTACCGTTATTTTCGGTCGCCGAAGACCAAGCGTATAGCATCTCGGTCAAACCATGCGGCCCTGCATTGGCAAGCGAGCCGAAGCCTGACTTGGTCATCAGCGAGAAACCAGCGCCCGCCAGGATGAATATGGTCAGGATCAGCACGCCCAGCATGGCGAGCTTGATCTCCTTGGCCTGCACCTTTTTGCCGAGATATTCCGGTGTTCGTCCCACCATCAACCCGGCCACAAACACTGAGAGTAACGCGAACACGATGATGGTATAGAAGCCCGACCCGACACCACCAGGCGTGACTTCACCAAGCTGCATCAAAAACAGCGGGATAGCACCGCCGAGCGGCATGTAGCTGTCGGTAAAGCTGTCGACCGCACCTGTGGATGTACCGGTTGCGGCGACATTGAAGGTGGTCGAGCCTACGATGCCAAACCGTACTTCCTTGCCTTCCATGTTGCCGCCGGAGGCGGAAACGCCAGCCGCAATGTGCAGCGGGTTGCCGGCCGCTTCAGCGGCATAGCTGCCGATACATCCCAGCGAAAGAATAATCGCCATCGCAAACATCAGGGCGCGGCCCTGCGCTTTGTCTTTCAGCATGATACCGAAGGCAATTGGCAGACCGAACCCGATCACCAGGTCCAACCAGTTTTCCAGCAGGTTGGTCCAGGCATCAGGATTTTCGAACGGGTGCCCGGAATTGGCATTAAAAAAGCCGCCGCCATTGGTGCCTAGTTCCTTAATCGCCTCCTGAAATGCTACTGGCCCGATGGCAATGGTCTGCGACCCTGCGTCCAACGTATGGGCGGTAAACGTTTGCGCAAAAGTTTGTGGCGATCCCGCAACAACCAGTATCGTCGCTGCAATGATGGAGACCGGTAGCAACAGATATAAAGTGATCCGCGTCAGATCGGCATAGAAATTGCCCAAGCTTTGTAATCCACCGGTCGTAAAGGCGCGCATTACCGCTGCGGCCACTGCAATGCCGGCGGCGGCAGAGATGAACATATGTACCACTAGCCCAAACACCTGCGCACCATTAGAGATTTGTGATTCCGGTGCGTAAGCTTGCCAGTTGGTATTGGTACTGAAACTGGCAGCGGTATTAAACGCCAGTCGTGGCGACATACCTGCAATATGCAGCGGATTCATCGGCAGATAGTATTGCAGCCGTAAAATCGCATACAGCAGCAAAAAATGGATCACGCTGAGCAACAGTAGCGTTGTGGCATAATCTGTCCAGCGCATCGCTCGCTTCGGGTCCACGCCCGCCAATTTATAAAAACCATTTTCCACCGGGGCCAGGTAATTCACCCGCTCTTCAAAAATTGCCGCCATATAGCTTCCCATCGGGAAGGCGCAGCCCAGCACCAGCGCAAAAACCAGCGCGATGTAAAGCATCCCTTGCATTGTCATTGTTTCAGCCTTCAGAAATCTTCAGGGCGTAGCATCGCCCACACGAGATAAACCAGCAGCGCAGCAGAGATGCCGCCTGCGAAAATTAGGTCGAACATCTCTCACACCTTCTCGCAGCCAAAGACGTAGGCCATCAGCAGTATAAACACGAAAATTCCATAACCAACGGCAACCAGATCGCCCATCGCGCACCGCCTTTCATGAGGCGGGTTTGCGCGTAACCGCATAAGGCCGCGAGACGAATTCAGGGGGCAAAAAATAAAGGGCGCATAAAGATTTCCGGTGGGCGAGGGTTGAATCCGAGGCGCCGTTTTAGGTTGTGTCGGCGCCTTTTTTGACGTGGATCAATGCTATGAAATTCATATCGGGTTATTGAGCTTGTTTGTTTTATTGGGTTTAGCTGGTTTCACGAGATATGCTTTCGCTGAGCCTGGTTGCTGTGCAACCACTTTGACTTGACTGACCTTGTTTGAGGTTAACCGATTAATGCTGGTGCGGGTGGGGGGAGTTGAACCCCCACGGGCCTAGGGCCCAACGGATTTTAAGTCCGGTGCGTCTACCATTCCGCCACACCCGCATTCTTGGCCGTCTATAACGGCTCACCCCAACCAAGCCAAGTTGGCGGCAAAATCAGCCTTATAACGATCATTTGACCCGGCGCGGCGGGTTTTCCTATGGCTCGAGTTTCAATGGCACGCCCAAAAACCTCTTCCGCTAAAGCAGCGCCGCCCAAGCAGGTGCCTCCGAAATCCGTGTTGCCGCGTAAAACGGTACGCCGTGCGGGGTTTGCTCTGCGTTATGCCACCATCGCTGCCATCTGGGCTGCCGCACTCGGGTCATTGGTGCTGCTGTGGTTCACCTGGGACCTCCCCAACCCAGCCAGCGCCATCACCCAGCCGCGCCGTCCCGCGATTATGCTGCTGGACCCCGCCGGACACCTTGTGGCGCGATTCGGCGATATTGCCGGCAAGGTCGAACTTCCCGCCCAGTTGCCCCCGTATGTGGCGGACGCGTTCATTGCCATTGAAGATAAACGCTTTGAAAACCACGGCGCGTTTGATGCTTTTGGCATGTTGCGCGCCGCCATTTTGGACATTGCACATCGTCAGGTCGTGCAGGGCGGCTCCACACTCACCCAGCAAACCGCCAAAACATTGTTCCTCACCAACCAGCGTAGCCTGCGCCGCAAAGTTCAAGAAGCTGTTTTGAGCCTGTGGTTATGGCGGCATTATTCGCGGGCTGATATTTTGGGAATTTACCTCAACCGTGTGTATCTGGGGGCAGGGGCCTACGGGGTGGATGCCGCTGCCAGGCTGTATTTTGGCATTCCCGCCACTCAACTCACCTTGGCGCAAGCCGCCATTTTGGCGGGTTTGCCAAAAGCCCCGTCATCCTTGAACCCGCTGGCCAATCCGCAGGCGGCACAAAACCGTGCCTTGCAGGTGCTTGATGCCATGCTGGCCAACGGCGCCATCACGCAAGATCAGGACACCGCCGCTGCGGCCGAATTGGCGGATGCAGCCTCGCCCAGTTCGCATTCCTCTTGGTTTGCCCTTTGGGCCATGCAACAGGCTGGGGCGCTGATCCCTGAGGGGGTTGATGCCACGCTCGCCACCACCATGCATGCTGGCGTGCAGACAGCTGCTGAATCAGCGCTAAACACCGCAATCTCGGCGCAGGGCAGCGCGCTTAACATGCATCAGGGCGCGGTGGTGGTGCTGGATGCCAAAACCGGCGCGGTGCGCGCTTTGGTCGGCGGCGTGGGCGACCGCGAAGGCTATGACCGCGCCGTGTTGGCCCGCCGCCAAACCGGCTCAGCCATTAAACCGGTTGTCTGGCTGGCTGGCCTGCAAGCCGGCATGACCCCAGATGACACCGTGCTTGACGCGCCACTTTCTCTGGCGGGCTATCACCCGAAGGATTACGAGCGCAGTTACCGTGGTGAGGTTTCAATGCGTGAAGCCCTGGCGGATTCTATGAACACCGCCGCGATTCGTATTTTGTTGCGTGCCGGCGGAGCGCGCCGGGTTATTGCGGTGGCGCGCAGTTTGGGGCTGGATGATCATTTGCCTGATAACGCCTCACTGGCTTTGGGCACAGGCTCGATCGGCGTGATGCAGTTGGCCGGTGCTTACGCCGCATTTTTTAATGGCGGCAACCGGGTAACACCCCATGGTCTTACCGCCATCAACGGTACGCCGGTCGCCGTTACCCCGCCTCAGATGGTTGTTTCCTCAGTGCTTGCCGGTGAGATGCGTGACATGCTGCGCGGCGTGGTCACCGGCGGCACGGGCACCGCTGCTTACATGCCCGCGATGTTTACCGCTGGCAAAACCGGCACCACCCAGAATTACCGCGATGCCTGGTTTGTGGGCTTTGCGGGAGGCGATATTATCGCCGTGTGGGTTGGTAATGATGATAATGCCCCGATGAACAATGTCACCGGCGGCACGGTGCCCGCGCAAATATTCAAACAGGTGGCGGCAGCGGTAGGCGGCGGCTAAGCGCTGCTGTATGTTGCGTCTAACTATGAACAAATTTGGAAGTCATTTATGAGCAAACTTTTTGAGCCGTTGAACATCGGTACGCTTACCTTGCGCAACCGGATTGTTATCGCGCCGATGTGCCAATACTCAGCGGTTGATGGTTCAGCCAGCGCCTGGCACGGTATTCACTTAGGTGGCCTCGCACTTTCCGGGGCCGGGTTATTGATTATTGAGGCGACCGGCGTTTCCGCCGAGGCCCGTATTTCCCCCGGGGATCTTGGCTTGTATTGCGATGCCAATGAGGCCGCTTTGGCCCAGATACTAAGTGCCATACGGCTTTACAGTGATATGCCGGTTGCCATTCAGCTTGGTCATGCGGGGCGCAAAGCCTCATCGCAAGCACCGTGGGAGGGTGGCCAGCAAATAGCGCCAGATGCCCCCACCGGCTGGCAGGCGCTGGCACCCTCAGCCATTGCGCACAACCCGCATGAACAACCACCAGTGGCGTTGGATGCGGCAGGTTTGGCGAAAATTAAGGCTGATTTTGTAGCCAGCGCTAAGCGGGCTGAGCGGCTGGGGCTGGCGGGCATTGAGCTGCATGCGGCGCATGGTTATTTATTGCATCAGTTCCTCTCACCGCTGGCCAACCAGCGCAATGATGAGTACGGCGGCAGCCTTGAAAACCGGATGCGTTTTCCGCTAGAAATTTTCGCCTCGGTGCGGGCAGCGGTTGCTGATACCATGCCGGTCTGGGTGCGGGTTTCAGCCTCTGATTGGGTAGAAAGCGGTTGGGATATTGCTGGCACCATAGAATTTGCCAAAGCGCTGGAGGCCGCAGGATGTGCCGCCATTCATGTCAGTTCGGGCGGGGTCTCACCATTGCAGAAAATACCGTTGTCTGATGGCTACCAGGTGCCGTTTGCCGCACAAGTGAAAGCCCAAGTAGGCATTCCGGTGATGGCGGTAGGCTTGATTACTGACCCGGTGCATGCCGAGGCGATTATCGCTGAAGGCAAAGCTGATGCGGTGGCTCTGGCGCGCGGCATTTTATACGACCCGCATTGGCCTTGGCACGCCGCTGCCAAATTGGGTGCCAAAGTGGTGGCTCCTAAGCAATATTGGCGCAGCCAACCGCGCCAGTTCAAGGATTTGTTTGAGGCCGCCAGCTTCGGCCAGCGCTGAAATTATTGGTTGTTAAAAACTGCCGGGCGTTTTTGCAGGGCGGCAGCGAGGCCCTCCTGCAAATCGGCACTGGCGAAGGCTGCCTCAGCGCGGGCGGTGAAGCGCGCTTCGTCCCAGCTGCCGCAAGCCAGCTCGTTCAGCGCCAGCTTGACGCCCTGAACCGCCATTGGTGCGTTAGCGGCCAGGGTGGCGGCAAGGGTGGTGATGGTTTCATCAAAATATTGCGCTGGTGCGAGCTGCGTCAAAAAGCCGATTCGCAGCAGCTCATCGGCAAAAATCCGCTCAGCGGTCAGGAACATCCGTTTGGCGTTGTCCACCCCTAACCGGCTGGCGTAGCGCAAAATGCCAGTTTTATAATAATGCAAGCCAATTTTGGCAGCGGGCATGGCAGCGGCCATGCCCGCAATGCCAACCCTAAAATCGCAGGCCAGTGCCATATCAGTGGCACCGCCATACACACTGCCGTTCAGCCGGGCGATGGTGGCTTGGGGCAGTTGCTCTAGTAAATCCACCATGGCGCCAAAGCCACCGGGGCCAGCCTGGGCATTGCCCACATTCCCGGCGGCCAGCGCGTTGAGGTCAAACCCGGCGCTGAAATGATCGCCAGCTCCGGTGATAATAACCACCCGCACGGCCCGATTTGCGGCTAATTGTCTGAAAATATCGGATAAAGCTGCTAAATCCTCCGGTTGCAGGCGGTTTTTATGGGTGGGTCGGTTCAACGTTATGGTGGCTATGGCCGCTGATATAGCCAGAATTGGTGCGCCGGGTGCCATGCAAATCCTCCCTGTGGTGTTATTGGCCAGTTTCTTGTATTTGTATGCGGCGCGCCAGGGTGGCGTGTTCATGCGCCGAAAATGGGTTTGGGGTATGGTGATTTAAGTTAAGCGGCAAGCTCGGGGCGCAGGAACGCTCAGTGGCCGCGCTTATCAACCGTCGGGCAAGGTATTTGTACCACGGCGTTTCCGGCCACATGGTCCGTG
>JAQNCT010000075.1 GCA_029077825.1 Acidocella sp.
GGTTTTTTCCCTCATTGGTATTGCACAACATTATTTTGGTGTGCTGTTGCTTGAGCGCTTTGTTGTTCATAAAAATTCAACATTGCCAAACCCGCCGGCGGTCTCAGTATTAAAGCCATTGTGCGGTGTTGAACCGCTGACCGAGGTTGCTTTAGAATCATTTTTTCTTATTGATTATCCGCAATTTCAACTTGTTTTCGGGGTGCAAGACCCAGCTGACCCGGTTTTACACATCATCGCCAGGTTGCGAGCGCGCTATCCAACCCGCGATGTTGCGCTAGTGATTGATACACGTGAGCATGGCAGCAACCGCAAGGTTTCAAACCTTATCAACATGCTGCCGTTCGCTCAGTATGAGACGTTGGTGATGTCAGATGCTGACATTCATGTTCCGCCATATTTTCTTGATGCGGTGACATGCTCATTGGCTGAACCCGGGGTAGGGCTGGTGACCACGCTTTACACCGCACTGCCCGGCACGCCGCATTTGGCCACCAGCCTTGGGGCAAGCCAGATAAATTTCACGTTCCTGCCAGGTGCCTTATTGGCGCGCAAATTAGGCCGCCAGGATTGTTTGGGCGTGACCATGGCGCTTAAACGGCATGTTTTGAATGAGATTGGTGGGTTATACGCCATTGCCAACCATCTGGCGGATGACCAGGTGCTGGGCCGCTTGGTTCGCGCCAAAGGCTACGGGCTGACCCTTGCGCCGGTAATACCATCCACTACCGTGCATGAGGCCAATTTTAAGGCTCTGTTCAGGCATGAGCTGCGCTGGGCCCGCACCATCAGAGCGCTGGTGCCAATTCCTTATGCGGCTTCTGTGCTGCAATTCTCTCTGGTTTGGGCGTTGCTGGGCCTGGCCCTTAGCGGGTTCCCGCTTTGGGGCTGGGGGCTGCTTATCACCTTGTTGTTATGGCGCTTCATGCTGGCAAAGCGGATTGGCGTTGCCCTTGGCCTTGCCAAAGCGGGTGAAGCGTGGCTCTGTTTGGTACGTGATTTATTATCCTTGATTATATACATCGTGAGTTTTTTTGGTGATAAAGTTAACTGGCGCGGCCATATCATCACTGCTGACCCTGGTCGCCCCGATATCGCGGCACAATGTCCATCAAACTGAAGATTGCTATAAATGATGAAAACCCTGTTCCTGCAACCGCCTTCTTTCGATGGGTTCGACGGAGGTGCTGGATCACGCTATCAGGCCAAACGCGAGATTAAATCCTTCTGGTTCCCCACTTGGCTGGCCCAGCCCGCGGCTTTGGTGCCTGAATCCACCCTGATCGACGCCCCGCCAGCCCGCCTTACGATGGCGGATGTGCTGCCGCACGCCAAAAGGAATGATCTTCTTATCATCCATACTTCGACCCCATCTTTCGCCAATGATGTGAAGGTGGCGGAAGCCTTCAAAGCGGAAAACCCGAGCATTATGGTTGGCTTCGTCGGTGCCAAGGTGGCGGTGCAGCCGGAGGAATCCCTGGCCCGTGCCAAGGTGATCGATTTTGTCGCCGGTAATGAGTTTGATTTTACCATCAAGGAAATCGCCGAAGGCAAGCCGCTCGCCGAGGTGGACGGTATTATGTACCGCGATGCTGCCGGTTCGCTGATCAAAAATAAAGACCGCGCCATTTTGCATGACATGGACCAACTGCCCTTCGTGACGTCAGTGTACAAAAAGCATCTGCGGATCGAGGATTATTTCATCGGCTATCTTAAGCACCCCTATGTCTCCATCTACACGGGCCGGGGCTGCAAATCCCGCTGCACTTTCTGCCTTTGGCCGCAAACGGTGGGCGGCCATACCTACCGTACCCGCTCGGTGGAAAACGTTATCGCTGAAATTAAACAGGCCAAGGCTGATTTCCCGCAGGTGCAGGAGTTCATGTTTGATGATGACACCTTCACTGATGACCTGCCCCGCGCTGAGGCCATTGCCATTGAGCTGGGTAAGCTAGGCGTTACCTGGTCGTGCAACGCGAAAGCCAATGTGCCGTACAACTCATTGAAAATATTCAAGGAAAATGGCTTACGGCTGCTGCTTGTGGGCTATGAATCAGGCAATCAACAGATTTTGCATAACATCAAAAAAGGTATGCGCATCGAGGTCGCCAAGCAATTCACCAAGGATTGCCACACGCTGGGCGTCAAAATCCATGGTACCTTCATCGTCGGCCTGCCTGGTGAGACGCAGGAGACGCTGCAGGAAACCATCGAGTTCGCCAAGGAGATCAACCCGCACACCATCCAGGTCTCGCTGGCAGCACCCTATCCCGGCACCTTCCTTTATGATCAGGCGGTACGGGAAGGCTGGCTTGATATCGAGCATGCGGAGTTGATCGACGAGCACGGGGTGCAGATTGCGCCGTTGCACTACCCGCATTTGAGCCACAGCGAAATTTTTAACTCAGTTGAAACAATTTACCGTAAATTCTATTTTCGCCCGTCGAAGATTGCTGCCATCCTCAACGAAATGATCCGCAGCCCGCAAATGATGAAGCGGCGCCTGCGCGAAGGCGTAGAATTTTTTGCTTTCCTGAAGGAACGCAACGCCGCTTAAGCCCGCCAAATCTCCGGCCGTGCAGCCAAGGGGCAGGGCTGCGCGGCGGTTCGGGGCCGTGTCGATTGCAGAATATTCCTTCCCATCCGGCGCAATACTAGCTAACATATTTGTAAGGAATTTCGATTTTGGGGTCGGGCATCGACTTTGGTGTGCATATTGTGCGGTCGTCAATTGTTCCAAGGTGCGGCTCCCGCCGCGTGAAAGGCCTATTATGTCATTACGGTTTATGGCAGCGCTCGGCTTTATGTTGACTTTAACCATCGGTACGTCGCAGGCGAGCGGCACCTACGCTCTCGCGCTCAACTCCTCAATTGGCGATGGTGATGTCATCGCGCAGCGGATTATTAACGCCTTCCAGTCGGACGTCGTGGCGTCCGCGCGATATTCGATGGTTTCGGATGAGCACAACGCCAATTATATCATCGAGTACGCGAGCATCGTTGATGACACCAACAATGATAACAGCGAGCAGACAAGTGCCTATTCGGTGGTGCTACTTGACCATAACTGGGGTTATGTTTCATCGCTGGTGGGTGTCTGCGGTGATGAGAAAGCCGCATCCTGTGCAGAACATCTGCTGGAGTCGATCGCTAGCGATATCAAGAATGATCAGTCTTCTTCGGGCAAGTGATCGCCCCGCCGCTTGACGGTTGTTTTCTCAGCCGATGATTTCGGCCTGACCGTCGGCGTTAATGAAGCCGTTGAGGCGGGGCATCTGCACGGCGCTTTGGGGCAGGCCAGCCTGATGGTGTCGGCCACAGCAGCGGTTGATGCGGTGAACCGGGCCAGACGCCTGCCTAACCTGAATGTAGGGCTGCATTTGGTGTTGGTGGACGGGGCTTCCTGTCTTGGCCACGCACGTCTACCGCACATCACGACGCCGGACGGTAAATTCCGCCGCGACCAGACTTTGCTTGGGTTCCAGTATTTTTTCTCCCCCGCCGCCCGGCGTGAATTGGCACTGGAAATTCACGCACAATTTGCCGCCTACGCTGCCACTGGCTTGGCTTTGCACCATGCGGATGCGCATAAACATATGCACCTGCACCCTTTGGTCGCTGATTTGATGATTGGTATAGGTAAGGAATTTGGCCTCTCACGCATGCGGGTTCCGGCAGAGCCACCTGCTGTGTTGGCAGCCTGCGGTGAGGTAGTTGGCCTTGGCAGCCAAGCACTGTTCGCCTGGAGCCGGATTTTGCGCGCCAAGGTGCGCCGTGCTGGCCTTACAGCAACTGACCATGTGTTCGGGATCCATTGGTCAGGCCACATGACCACTGAGCGCATTCTGCGGCTATTGCCAAACCTGCCGCCTGGGTCAACCGAGATTTATTTTCATCCAGCCACCCACCAGGATGGCACGTTGCAAAGGCTGATGCCAGATTACGAGCATGCGGTGGAGCTGAAAACATTGCTGGACATTCCCCGCCGGAGCCGATTTAATTCATAAAACAACTCTGGGGAAACCGCCGTGCCTGGGTTTATAAATGGCCAATTAACATTGCCTCATCTGCAAAAGCTGGCGGAGCGGCTTTCAATGTCTACGCAGGATGCAGCTAAATTCACGCTTTGGTCGCGTCAACTACCATGGCTGGAGGATAAACCGTTACAACAGCGAATCGCTAAATTCCGCGAGTTTCACCCTGTGATATGGCCAGAGCAGGTAACGCGTGACCATGATTAAGCTCGGCCTGTAACATTTAACTGGCTCCAGCGCCGGTGCGGCGGCAAATTTAAAACCAGCCATAAAAATCCCAACCATAAGAAAACCCCGGAGCAACCCGGGGTTTTTTGTAGTCAGCGCTTGCTGAACTGGAAGCTGCGGCGGGCTTTTGCCTTACCGTATTTTTTACGCTCGACCATCCGGCTATCGCGGGTCAGGAACCCGGCAACCTTCAGGATGCCGCGCAGTTCCGGCTCATAAAGCTGCAACGCACGTGAAATACCGTGACGCACAGCACCGGCCTGACCAGACAAACCGCCACCAACGACCGTGCACATCACGTCGAACTGATTATAGCGATCAGCCACCAGAAACGGCTGGGTGATCAGCATGCGCAGCACCGGGCGGGCAAAATACACCGGTGCCTTTTTGCCGTTCACCATGATCTCGCCTTTGCCGGGCTTGATCCAGACGCGGGCAACCGCGTTCTTACGGCGGCCGGTGGCGTAGGAACGGCCCTGCGCGTCGCGCTTGGGTTCACGCTTCGGGGCGGTGGTTTCGGCGGCGACAACGCCGGTGAGGTCCTTCAGACCGGCAAAGCTGTTGGTTGCTTCAGACATGCTCAATCTCTCCGGTTTTTGGACGACAGCGCGCCGACATCAAACGGCTTTGGCTGTTGGGCGGCATGCGGGTGCTCGGCCCCGGCATACACATACAAGTTTTTCATCTGCTGGCGCTGTAGCGGGCCTCGCGTAATCATGCGTTCCACGGCCTTCTCCACCACGCGTTGCGGGTGTGCACCGGTCAGGCGGTCTTTTAAGGAACGACCCTTGATGCCGCCGGCGTAGCCGGTGTGGTAATAGAGGATGGATTGTTCCAGCTTTTTGCCGGTCAGCTTCACCTTCTCGGCGTTCACCACAACGATATTATCGCCGCAATCAACATGCGGGGTGAATTGCGGCTTGTGCTTGCCGCGCAAGCGGTTGGCGATGATCACAGCCAAGCGCCCCAGCACCAGACCTTCGGCGTCGATCAACACCCAGTCCTTCTTTACATCCGCTGGTTTCAGCGAAACGGTCGTTCTCATATGAAGCCCCTTAAATCAGAGGCCGCTCTATCGTGATTTTCCACCACTAAGTCAAGGGGTTCAGTCTGTGGTATTATAATACCACATCAATCATTGGAACTTTTTTATAAGGCTTAGCGCCAGTTTTAGTCTAACCGTGGCTCGGTGCGGCGCACCGGCCGCGGCGGCAGGCGCGGGTCGTTGCGCGGGTCATTGCGCGGTTCGGGCGGCGGGGGCGCCGGTTGGGCGGATTTCATCCGGCCAAAATGCGGGAAATTTTCATATTCATCGTCAGCAGCCAGAATTTTGGCCGCCGGCGAGGCGGTTTTATTGGCCAGAAAACGCAGCTCATCATGCAGCGCTTCAATTTGCGCCTCAATCGCATCCAGCCGGGCTTTTACGCCGAATACCGAGAACGGCATGATCAGGAACACCAGCGCGTAGAGCAGAACGGGCAGGGCGGCCAGTAGGAACGCCCAGGCTGGCAGCCAGTCCGGCAGGGTGAAGGGCAAGTTCATAACAGGTTGGTTACCATAAAAACCTCAGTGCCGGAAATGCCGCATGCCGGTGAACACCATGGCAACGCCTGCTTCGTCGGCAGCGGCTATCACTTCAGCATCGCGAATCGAGCCGCCCGGCTGGATCACGCATTTTGCGCCCGCCGCGATGGCCGCTTGCAAACCATCAGCAAATGGGAAAAACGCATCAGATGCCACCACGCAGTTTTTCATATCCAGCTTAGCCGCCTGACCGCGCCAGGCGGCGATGCGGGCGGAGTCCAGCCGGTTCATCTGCCCGGCCCCGATGCCGAGCGTAGCACCGCCTTTGGCATAAATAATCGCATTAGACTTTACATGCTTACAGACCCTGAACGCAAACACCATGTCGGCGATCTCGGCGGTCGAGGGTACGCGTTGGGTGACGGTTTTCCAGTCAGCCGGCTGGGAATGGCCGTTATCGCGGCTTTGCACGAGAAAGCCGCCGGCGATGGATTTGAAGGTAACGCCTGACTCATCGGCATCTGGCACGCCGCCAGTGAGCAGCAGCCGCAGGTTTTTCTTCTTTGCCAAAATCTCCTTCGCTTCATCAGTCGCATCCGGGGCGATGATGACCTCGGTGAAGATCGTCGCGATTTTGGCGGCGGTGACGCTGTCCAGCATACGGTTGAGTGCTACGATACCGCCGAACGCAGAAACTGAGTCACAAGCCAGTGCGGCGTCCCAGGCGTCGGCGATATGGGCCGCCGTGGCAACCCCGCACGGGTTCGCGTGTTTCACAATGACAATGGTGGGATCAGCAAATTCCGCCACGCATTCAAATGCGGCATCGGTGTCGTTGAGATTGTTGTAGGAGAGTTCCTTGCCCTGAATCTGCGTTGCGGTGGCCACACCAAAGCGCGGGGTGGTGGTGTAGAACGCAGCACTCTGGTGGGGGTTTTCGCCGTAGCGCAATGTTTGTTTCAGGTTTCCGCTCATGGTCATGGTCGCCGGGTAGGTCTCATGATTCTGGGCAGCAAACCAAGTGGCGATGGCGCTGTCGTAAGCGCTGGTGCGGGCGTAAGCGGTGCCGGCAAGTGCCTTGCGGGTGGCAAGCTTGGTGCCGCCATGTTCGGCCAGTTCAGCCAGAACTTTGGCGTAATGGTCTGGCTGGGTCAGCACCGCCACAAAATCATGATTTTTGGCGGCGGCGCGGATCAGGGCCGGGCCGCCGATATCAATATTTTCCACGCAAGCCTCAAAGTCAGCCCCGCGCGCCACGGTGGCTTCGAACGGGTATAAATTCACCACCACCAGATCAATCGGCGCGATGTTATGTTCGGCCATCTGTGCTTGATGCGCGGGCAAGTCCCGCCGCCCTAGAATGCCGCCATGAATTTGCGGCACCAGGGTTTTCACCCTGCCGTCAAGAATTTCCGGAAACCCAGTATGGTCGGAGACCTCCTTCACTGGCACGCCAGCTTCACGCAGGGCCTTGGCGGAACCGCCGGTTGAGAGAATTTCCACATTTTTGGCGGCCAGGGCACTGGCAAATTCCACCAGGCCGGTTTTGTCGGACACCGAAATCAACGCCCGGCGGATGGTCACGATATCAGTCATCAAAAAGTCCTTATGGTTTGTCGGAATTACCAGCACCGCTTACCGGAACGGCTGATACCGCGTTGGCTGGCGAGCCGTGTAAAATTTTGGTGCTGATCAATAAATAGACCAGCGCATGTTTGTCGGGATCAACCATGCGGGTGAGAATGAAATGCTTGAACAAGAATGATGCGGAAATCGCCGCAACCTCTTCTTTTTGCGGCAAATTAGCGGGCAGTATTACGGGCCCGGCGGCAATGCAGGAGAGCGCAAACTGGCTGGGGTCAGTGGCCACGCCAATACCACCAGCCAGGCCGCCGGTCTGTGCGAATGAGGCATAGCATTCCACGTTCGGAATTTTTGGGTCCTCAAGCCGCTGCACCACCACCTTGTCATTCGGCCCCACCAGCCGGAAATTGGTACTCACACTACCAATTTGCTGATCGGCCCACGCTGGTGTGGCGACTGGCGAGACAAAGACCATCAATAAGGCGGCGGCGATCAGGCGTTTCATCGGGTACTCCGGGGTTTGCTCAGCGCGTCATACACCAAAACAGTCTTTTCACAGATAATCTCGTCGGCAAATTCCCGTTCGGTGCGCAAGCGCCCAGCAGCACCCATGCGGGCGCGCAAATCCGGGTCATCGATAAGTTTTTTCAGAGCCGCTGCCAGCGCTGGCGCGTTGCGTGGTGGCACAATGAAGCCGGTTACCCCGTCCACCACCGTCTCCCGGCAGCCGGGAACATCGCTGGTCACCAGCGGCTTGCCAGCAGCGGCGGCTTCCAGCGCTGATTTTGGCAGCCCTTCGCGGTAACTGGAGGGTTGGCAGGCTATATGCGCTCCCGCCAGCAGGGCCGCAATATCCTGCCGGGGTCCCAGCCAGGTTACCAGCCCCTCGGCCTGCCAGCCCAGCAACTCAGCTTCGGTCGCGCTGTTGGGGTTGCCGGGGTCAATCGCGCCCACCAACACGAATTCAGCCTCCCCAGGCAGCAAGCGGGCGGCCTCGGCAAATGTTTGAATGCCTTTCTCGCGGATCATCCGGGCAATCAAAATAATCCGAACCGGCGGCGGCGGTTCGGGCGAGGGCGCAAACGCGGTGATGTCCACCCCAGCCCCTCTGATCAACACCGCAGTA
>JAQNCT010000076.1 GCA_029077825.1 Acidocella sp.
GATTGACGATCCGCCGCACTTCACCGGCACGTTCATTGACCGTGGTGTTGCAGCCCAGCCCGCAACTCGCACAGATTGAAGGTGCGCCACGCATATCCCATTTGCGGGCGTAGCGTGCCGAGAAGGTTTTGTCGGTGAACACGCCGGTTGGGCAAATTTCAACAAGATTGCCGCTGAATTCGCTCTCCAAGGTGCCATCTTCGTAGCGGCCGAAATAAACATGATCATGCGCTGCGAATACGTCCAGATCGCGCCCGCCGGCATAGTCGCGGTAAAAGCGCGTGCAGCGATAGCAGGCGATGCAGCGGTTCATTTCATGCTTGACGAAAGGCCCAAGATTTTGATTGCGGTGGGTGCGCTTGCTGAAGCGGTAGGTCCGGTAGGCGTGCCCGGTCATCATCGTCATGTCCTGCAGGTGGCATTCGCCACCTTCCTCGCAAACCGGGCAATCATGCGGGTGGTTGATCATCAGCCATTCAATGATGCTGGCGCGAAATTCCGTTGATTCTGGGTCAGCCAGCGAATAGCGCCCGCCTTCGGTGAGCGGGGTCATGCAGGCCATGACCATCTGCCCGGTTTTATCGTCCTCATTGGCGTATTGCTTCACAGCACATTGCCGGCACGCACCCACAGAGCCCAAGGCCGGGTGCCAGCAGAAATACGGCAGATCAAGCCCAGCGCCAAGGCAGGCCTGTAGCAGGTTCTCCTCCGGCTTAGCGGTGTATTCCTTGCCATCAACCAGGAATTTGGTCATGCCCAGTGCTCCTCGGTATCATGCCAGGGACAGCATTTTTCACGAATATGCTGTTCAAATTCGGCGCGAAAATATTTCAATCCGCTGGCCAGCGGCTGCATGGCACCTGGTGCCAAATCACAGAATGTGCAGTTGGGGCCCAGGAATTTAACATGCCGCCCAAGTGTATCCAGATCATCCATATGCCCTTCGCCGGCTTCAATCGCGGCTAAAATCCGTTCCACCCAGGGCAGGCCATCGCGGCAGGGTGTGCAGAAGCCGCATGATTCCTGGGCGAAAAAATGTTCAAGGTTGCGCAGCATGCCAACCGGGCAACGCCGATTATCAAGCACCATGATGTTGCCGGTGCCAACCGAGCTGCCGACGCGTTGCACCGAGGTAAAATCCATCGCGACATCAAAATCATCGCGCATGATGAAGGAGGTGGACGCACCACCCGGGAGCACCGCCCGGCATTCATAGCCCTCTTGCATGCCGCCTGCATGTTCCTCAAGCAGTTCAACCAGCGTGGTGCCAAGCGGCAATTCCCACAAGCCCGGCCGTTTTACCCGCCCGCTCATGCCGTAGAGTTTGGTGCCGCCGTCAGCACCAAGGCTGAGGCTGAGAAACCAGTCAGCCCCGCGTTCAACAATATGCGGCACATTGCATAAGGTTTCGACATTATTGACAACACTGGGCTTGCCCCAGAGCCCGCTTTGCGCCGAGCGCGGCGGCCGTGAGCGCGGGATTGGGCGGCGGCCTTCAAGGGCTGTGAGCAGGGAGCTTGATTCGCCGCAAATATAGCGCCCGCCGCTGGCATGAACATGAATGGTGAGCCCAAAGCCGGAGCCGAGTATGTTGGCGCCGAGATAACCCCTAGCTTTGGCCTCGGCCGCCGCACGGTTCAGCCGCTCCATTGAGAGCACATATTCACCGCGCACGAAAATATACGCGATGCTGGCCTGGATTGCGAAGGCGCTGATAATCACGGCTTCAATCATCTGGTGCGGCGTCTGTTCAAACAGCAGCCGGTCCTTGAAGCTGCCCGGCTCCATTTCATCGCCATTGACCACGAGATAACGCTGGCTGGGTGAGCCTTCACCTTGCGGCACAGCTTCCCATTTGCGCCCGGTGGAAAACCCGCCGCCGCCGCGGCCCCGCAGGCGCGAGCGTTTGACCTCGGCGATAATCGCTTCCGGCGCCATTTTCAGGGCCTTGCGCAAGGGCTGATAGCCGCCTGCGTGCTCATAGCCAGTGATGTCCAGCGGCATGCCGTTTGGTTGCAGCAAGGCGGTGAGGGGTTTGTCCATCATGCTCACCGGTATTGCTCCAGAATGGCATCAAGTGTGGCGGCGTTAAGGTTGCCGTGCTGGTCGTCATCCACCATCATCGCGGGTGCGTGGTCGCAATGGCCAAGGCAAACAATCGGCAGCAATGTGAAGCGGCCATCGGCGGTTGTCTCACCGGGTTTAATCCCCAGCCGGTCACGAATTTGCGCGCGGGCTGCACCGGCCCCCATCACCCAGCAGGCCACACTGTCGCACAGCAAAATAACATGGCGGCCGACCGGTCGGCGGAAAATGAGATTATAAAAAGTGGCCACCGCATCAAGCTCCGCCGGGGTCATTTCCAGCAATGCCGCAACTTCGGACAGATGGCGGTCTGAGACATAGCCGAAGCGTTTTTGTACCAGTTTCAGCGCATCGGTGCCGGCTGCGCGTTTATATTCGGCATGGTGCGCAAGGGCGATGATGTCCTCCCGAAGAGCGGCCTCCAGCGGGGCATCCGGTGCGGGGGTTTGTTCAGCGGTCGACATCGGCCATCACAAAATCAATGCTGCCAAGAATTGCGATCAGATCAGCGACATAGGCACCGCGGCTGATCAGCGGGATCATCTGCAGGTGCGCAAATGAGGGGGTGCGGATGCGGGTGCGGTAGGAGGTGCTGGCGCCATCAGCGGTGAGATAATAGCCGTTGATGCCCTTGGTAGCCTCAATGCTAACCATCGCTTCTCCCGGCGGCAGCACCGGCCCCCAGCTGGTATTGAGAAAATGCGTGATCAGGGTTTCAATGTCGTGCATCGTATTATCACGCAGCGGCGGTGTGGCAAGTTTATGCGCTGCGCGGTACGGGCCTTGCGGCATGTTCTCAAGGCATTGGCGGATAATGCGCAGGCTTTGGCGCATCTCCTCAATGTGAACGACCACGCGGTCATAACAATCGCCATTATTGCAGGTGGGAATTTCAAAATCGAGCTGATCGTACCCCGAATACGGGCGTTGTTTGCGGTAATCCCAGGCAAGGCCGCAGGCACGCAAGCCCGGGCCGGTGACACCCCAGTCATACGCTTCCTCCAGCGTATAGGCGCCAACGCCAACGGTGCGGGCTTTGAAAATGCGATTCTGCATGACCAGCTTGTGGTATTCATCAAGGCGCTTGGACTGGTAGTCCAGATAATCGCGGATCATCCTGTCCCAGCCTTGCGGCAGATCAGCCGCCACACCGCCAATGCGGAACCAGGCCGGGTGCATGCGAAAGCCGCAAATAGCCTCAATGATATGAAAAACCCGCTCCCGGTCTGCGAACATGTAAAATACTGGCGAAAGCTGGCCAACATCCTGCGACATGGTGCCATAGAAAACCAGATGGCTCGCCATCCGGAATAATTCAGCCAGCATGATGCGGATCATCTGCGCCCGGGGTGGTACCGTGATGCCCGCGAGTTTTTCAACCGCCATGACATAGGGAAAATTATTCATCACCCCGCCCAGATAATCGATGCGGTCAGTATAGGGGATGTAGGTGTGCCAGGTTTGGCGTTCGCCCATTTTCTCGGCGCCGCGATGGTGAAACCCAATTTCGGGCACCGCGTCGATGATTTCCTCACCTTCAAGCTGCAGGATAATGCGGAACACGCCATGCACGCTGGGGTGGTTGGGGCCGAGATTGAGGAACATGAAATCGGCTGTTTTGCTGTGGCGCTGCATGCCCCAATCCTCGGGCTTGAAGCGTAATGCCTCCTGCTCGGCAATCTCACGGTCCTCGGTGAGCACGTAAGGCGCCATTTCGGTGGCGCGCGCGGTATGGTCTTTGCGCAGCGGATGGCCGGTCCAGGTGGGCGGTGTCATGATGCGGCGAAGCGTTGGGTGACCGGCGAAGCGGATGCCGAATAAATCCCACACCTCGCGCTCGTACCAGTTGGCGTTCGGCCAGATATCAGAGGCGGTCGGCACTTCAGTCGCGCTTTCATGCAACGGCACTTTGATGCGGATATCATCGTTCCGCGTAAATGACATCAGATGATAGACCACCGTGAAATCGGCTTGGGGCAAGCCATCGCGGTGCACGCGCTGGCGCTCATCAACCGCCGTCAGGTCATACAAAACCCGAAACGAGCGCTCCGCACCGTTGCGCAGATATTTCAGAACATCATGCACCAAGCCGCGCTCGACCCAGAAAGTGGGGATTTGGTCAGCGGTTTTCTGGATGGTGAGTGCCGTTGGGCCGAAACGCTGGCTCAAATCGCGCAGTATGGTCTGGGTGGCGTCCGTGACCTGGATGCTGTCGGCTTCGGTCAGCATCCGGGCGGCTCCTATACGTGATCCGGGGAAGGCAGATCGGTCGCGGCCCGGCGTGCCTCGCGTTTGAGGTCGCGAAAGCTTGGCCGTTCGAGCTTTTCAACACCCTGCGGCCCCACCACCCAGCTCAACGGCCTTCGGTCAGTGCCGATTGAGCGTTGCAGCAGCATCAGCCCTTCCAGCAGCGCATCCGGGCGGGGCGGGCAGCCCGGAACGTAAACATCAACCGGCAGGAAGCTGTCAGCCCCTTGCACCACGGCGTAAATATCATACATGCCGCCGGAATTGGCGCAGGCGCCCATTGAGATGACCCAGCGCGGCTCCAGCATCTGGTCGTAAAGATATTTGATCACCGGAGCCATTTTCACGAATACCGTGCCGGAAATAACCATCAGGTCAGCCTGGCGTGGAGTGGCACGCAGCACCTCAGAGCCGAAGCGGGCAATGTCAAACTTGCTTGTGAAAGCGGTGGCCATTTCAACGTAGCAGCAAGACAGCCCGAAATTGAAGGGCCAGACTGAGTATTTCTGGCCCCAGGCAATCATGTCCTCAAGCTTTGTGAGTGCGAGGTTGCGGCGCACGGCCTCAGTAAAGGTTGCACCCTCGGTGGCTGGGCTGGGCGGCTTGCCGCGCAGATAGGGTGCTGTGGTTGAGACCTGCTGTCCGGGCTCTGCTTTCGTCATTGAAAAGCGCATGCGTTAACCAAGCCTTTGTCTGGGAAGGGGTCTCGGCCGGGGGCCCCAGTCTAGGGCGCGGGCGCGCCAGAGGTAAACCAAGGCGGCGAGCAGAGTGAGAATGAAAACCAGAATTACGGTATAGCCGCTCCACCCCGTTTGCCGCACGGCGGTGGCCCAGGCGTAAAGGAAAGCTGCTTCGAGATCGAAGATAACAAAAAACATCGCGACCAGGTAGAACTGGATTGGCAGGCGAAACCGCGCATAACCGACCGGAACGATTCCAGATTCAAAAGGTTCTCGTGTCGCACGCTTCATGTGGCGCTGGCCCAGCAAATGGGACACACCCACCATGCCCGCGACCAGACCGATCACGGCAAAGGCATAGACCAACAAAACCCAGTAACGAGAGGCATCCTCCATGGCCAGTGTCCGTTTCAACCAGTTGTTTTTTAACCAGTACGCACAGCTTTTGCCGTAAGACGACAGAACCTTTGTTGAGCATCTGACGCCATTGCGGCGGGGTCTGTCAAGCGGGACTAACGGAGGGCGCAAGCACCCGGTGGAACCCGTTCCCGGGGGGATCGATATGGGCCGGCAAGCCGCCGCCGGGCGGGCCGAGTGGCGCCCAACCTTGTTTGGCTGATGGATTTTATGGCTGATCGGCTTAGAAGTGCGGCGGGCATTCCGGCTATTAAACATGCCGGATGGTTTTACCGTGAGGGATTGAGCATTGAGGTGGATTTCTCTCTGCCGGACAGCATTATCAAATGGCGTGGAAAATCAACGAACATTCGCATCATATCGCGATATCCAGCCAGGCGAGCCGCAGTAAAATGCCTGAGTTGAGCGCAATAACAAGACAGCATCGAAATCATCAAGGAGCCACAGCATTATGCCACGAAATGGCTATGGACGCATAACAACGAACAACCGCAACTTGGGCAGCGGCGACTATAGTTCCGGCGCGGGTTGGTTTTGGTGGCAAGAATAATTTCGGCAACCGTTTTGTTGAAATTGCTGCCATGTTGAGGTAGTGTGGTTGATAAGCAATGGCCCTATCATGACCCAGCACCAGCATACACCTCACAAAAATAATCCCGGCCATGCAGGGGGCCGGCACGTGCCGGGTGTGGCTCCTGAAGCTGGCGGTGCGCAGGCCATGGCTGGGCGGCGTTTAATTCCTGGCTGGCTGTTTGGCTCCATAATGCTGCTCTGGTGGATTGGTGGCTACGGCGCCGTTATTTATAGCGTTCTTGAAGATCAAGGGCCGTTCACCTTCCTGCTAAGCTGGCAAACGGCGCTGTTTGGCGGCTCTAATATTGTTCTCGCCGCGGGGGTTGGCGCTGTTGTCATTTTTCTGGGGCCGCCGCTGGTAACCCGGGCATTGCGGCGGTTTTGGCCGGGTAGTGCGGTGATTGCTGATCTTGACCAGCAGATGCGCCGTTCAGCGCGTTCGCGCCGGGAAATCGCAGCCGATGTGCGCCAGCAATGGGACCAGGCCACGAGGGAGGAGAAAGTTCGCATCGCGCGGCGCACCCGTAATATTGGCCTTGTTCTCGCAGCGGCCGCGCTGCTTATTGCGTTTACGGTATCGGTTTGGGTGCGTGTTACCGCGAATGCGGATGCGGGCCAGCCGTTAACCCCGGTTGCGGTGTCTCGTGATGGGCCGATTATGCTTGGCAAGGCCAGTGCCTGGGTTCACATCACGGCGGGAGCGCCGCGCCTGGATACCGTGCTGGCGTGGGATTATACAATCCGTGGCTATCAGTTTCGTGATTATTACACGCCCATTTTGCCGCCAGATTGGCGCAAAGGTGACCGCGTCTATCTTCTTGAAAAAGATGTCACCACGCGCGGTGAGCATGATGCGGAAAACAGTGCCGACCCGGCGGGGCCGATGGAAGGCAAACTGTCTCTCACCGGCCCGCGTGATGATGTGACTTCGACGTTTCAAAGCTATGGCTACAATGTAGGGCCGTGGACGGCGGTTTTGCGCCGGAATTTAGACCTGGGCGGCAAAATCCCGGGTGAGGCTGACGGGCTTGATTTTTTATTCTGGCTTGAAGGTGGCGTTTTTGGGCTTGTCGGGCTGGTTGTTGCCTTTAACCAGCAGCGCCGCTTGCGGCGTATTCTGGCACAAAAGGCTTGAGAGGCTCAGCCGCGTTGGGTGTTAACGGCTATGCCGGGGCTAGATATTTAGAGCGATTCACGATCAACCGGAAACGTTTTAAATGCAGAGTTGATTGCGAAGTTGATGGCAAACAGTATAACTCAGCTCCGCACGGTTGGTAATCCCCCCCGTTTTTAATCTATCCGATTCACATAATTCCGGCGGCTATTCGCGCGCCGTATTTGATTTCGTGATATCGCTGGAGACCACGTGAGAGTGTGGCAGGGCCGGGTTTGCCATAATAGCCGGTCCAGGCACCGAGGCGGGCGATTACCCACGTGGCAAAAGCCAGTGTATCGGGCGGATGTGGATTTTTCTGACGCTCAGTTGGGGCTTCGCCTTCGTAGTCCTTACAAAGGGCAATAAGTAACGGTTTGTCATCGGGATCAAAGGCGTCGGCCAATGGCTGGCCGGAAGGATTGTCGCGGGCGCGCAGCATCTGGGTGACAGTCACGGCGGCGATGGCGGCCAGGGCAACGAAGTTCATGAAGCCGGCGGGATCGCTCATCCTTGCATCTTCAATCTTAAAGCCCGCCGATTTCAGGGTGCGGAAATAGTCCTCAATGATCCAGCGCTTGCGGTAAAAATCCAGCATCAGACGAGCCGCGCCAAAGTCTTCGATGACATGGCTGGTGAGCAAGCGCCAGTGGATGGGTTCTACGCCTTTCGGGACATCAACCTCGCGGATATCAACCAGATGAAGCCCAACCGTCTGGGGCAAACGTTTCAGATCAGCGCTGGGCATGCCGCGTTCCGGCCGCTTGATTGTCACAGGGCCAAAGCGCAACGCCAGACGCGCTTGCCTGGCGGATCTGCCAGGGCTGGCCGGAATGTTCACAGTTATGCGCCCCGCTTCTGGCAAGCCATCCGCATGGTCAAAGAGTTTGTATCCGTTCATAAGATTGCGGTTGGAACTGGCCCGGATCAGCACGTGGACATTCACGGGTTTGAGCGCGAAATCCTCATAGAGATCGCTTTCCCGATCCGACACAACCGTGATGCGTCGGGCCTTGCCAAGCGTATCGTGCGGATTCCGACGAAGTCGCCTAGCGATTCCGATTTGATGGCGCCCATGGATTCCGCGATTTACTCGCCCATGATTTAACGCCTCGCTGGCTGGGTGTTTTCTGGCATTTTGGTTCTCGCGTCGTCAACCTTTCTCAGCAGCGCTGGTGCGGGTTTTGCGCAGGCTCTCGCCGGTGAGGTTGAGGCGATGG
>JAQNCT010000077.1 GCA_029077825.1 Acidocella sp.
CTGCCGCGACAGGGGTCGCCAGATACGCGGCCACCAGACGGCAGCCGCGATACGTCGCCATACCGGTCAGCATCGCAGCGACAAACAGCAATGCGGGCCTTGGGTGAATCGCCAAATCTGCCATCGCCGGGCCAGGGCAAAGCCCCACCAGACCCCAACCGATTCCGAAAATGACAGCCCCGCCCAGCAGCTTGGCATCCAACCTGGTGGTGCCTGGCAGATCAAAGTGCTGCGCCACCAATGGTTTGGCTATTTTTGCCTTAATCCGCCAGGCGATTGTCATCGGGATGAGTGCGCCCACCATCACGAACGCCAGGGTCGGGTCCCACTTGCCGGTCACGTCTAAAAACGCTTGCACCCGGGCAGGGTCCGCCATGCCGGAAACCGCAAGCCCGGCGCCGAATATAATGCCAGCCACCAGGGCGATGAGAGCCTGCCGGTTCATCCCACCACCCCAAAGCAGCGCATTGCCGCAACGGTGGCAACACCGGCCCCCATGAAGGTGAGCGTGGCGGCAATTGAGCGCACCGAAAGCCGCGACATGCCGCATACCCCGTGGCCGCTGGTGCAGCCCGCACCAAGCTGGGTGCCAAACCCCACCGCCAAACCGCCAATAATGATCAGCGGTGCCGAGCCCGGAAAACACGCCACCACATGCCCTTGCAGCGCTGCTACCAGCATGCTGCCAAGCGGCAGCCCCACAATGAACGCCGCCGCCACGCTGTACGGTGCTGATGATAAGCCAACGCCCACCACCCGCGCGGCCAGGCCGCTCACCCCGGCAATCCGCCCATCCGCCAGCAACATCAGTGCCGCCGACAGCCCGATCATCAGGCCGCCGGCGAGTCCGGCCAGGGGCATGGCATGTGCAAATACACTCATCACAGCACGTTCATCGGCACTTTGAGATAACGCACTCCATTTTCCTCCGGGGGCGGCAGATGCCCAGCGCGGATATTTACCTGTACCGAGGGCAAAATCAGCTTAGGCATGCCAAGCGTTGCGTCACGGGCGTTGCGCATGGCGCAAAAGGCATCCTCGCTGATACCGTCGTGGGCATGCACATTGTCCGCCCGCTCGGCACCCACGGTGGTTTCCCACACATACTCATCGCGCCCTGGTGCCTTATAATCATGGCACAACAGCAACCGCGTGTTCTCCGGCAGTGACAGTAAACGCCGGATGGAATGATAAAGCTGGTGCGCATCCCCGCCCGGAAAATCCGTCCGCGCGGTACCAAAATCCGGCATAAACAACGTGTCGCCAGTGAATACGATGTCGCCGATTACATAGGCCATGTCTGCCGGCGTGTGGCCCGGCACATGCAGTGCCATGGCGGGAATATCGCCGACAGAAAATTTATCACCATCGACGAACAGCCGGTCAAACTCCGAGCCATCGCGCGCGAACTCAGTGCCGATGTTGAAAATTTTGCCGAACACGTCTTGCACGGTGATGATTTCGCGCCCGATCGCCAGAGCACCACCACACTGCTGCTGGATATAGGGGGCGGCGGAAAGATGATCGGCATGCGCATGTGTCTCGAGCAGCCATTCCAAGCTGATTTTGCTGTCGCGTACATAAGCGATCAGCGCATCCGCTGATGCCGTGCTGGTGCGGCCAGAGGCAGCATCAAAATCGAGCACGCTGTCAATCACCGCACCCTTCATGCTGACCGGATCATGGATCACATGACTGGCAGTATTGGTCGGCTCGTCAAAAAAGCTGCGCAACACGGCATGCGGCACCTGGGTCACCTGAGACTCAAGAATCTGCTGCGCTGCGGCCATCAAATGCTGGTCGGCCAAGACACACCTCACGCTCAATTTATTTAGTTACAGTACATATGTAATTTAGCCAATCTTTTGTCAATTGCATATTTTTGTAATCATGCATAGACTGGCTCTCATGCTTGAAAATACTGAAAAACCGGTCCCAAAATCCCTTCGAATCGGCGATTATGCGCCGGTGTTTCGCGCCCGCACTACCTTAGGGGATATCAGCCTTGATCAATATCATGGTCGCTGGCTGGTGTTCTTTTCGCACCCTGCCGATTTCACGCCGGTTTGCACCAGCGAGTTCATTGCCTTCGCACATGCAGCGGAGACCTTCAACAAATTAAACTGTGCGCTGCTCGGCCTGTCGGTTGACAGCCTGTATTCGCACATCGCCTGGGTGCGCGCGATCCACGAGGCGTTCGGTGCCACCATCCCGTTCCCGATTGTTGAAGACCCTTCTATGGTTGTGGCGCAAGCGTATGGCATGCTGGACTCTACGTCACAGGATTCCTCAGCCATCCGGGCCTCCTATATCATCGATCCTGAAGGCATCATCCGCGCAATTTCCTGGTATCCGATGAATGTCGGCCGTTCGGTTGCCGAAATATTGCGTTTGCTTATTGCCCTGCAGCAAACTACCGCCAACGATGCCCTTACGCCAGAGGGCTGGCAACCGGGTGACCCATTTTTAGCGCAACCGGTGCAAGCGGCACTTGCCGCGGGTTCCCCCCCGACATGGTTCTGCCAAACTTGGAACATGACATGACAGCGATCTACGAATCCCGTGACGCAGCCAACGCCGCCACTGAGAAACTCAAAATTTACGCGCAGCCACAGCGTCTGATGATCTTGTCACACCTCATGGAGGGTGAGCGCACAGTTGGTGAAATCGACGAGGCCACCAACATCGGCCAACCGGCTTTGAGCCAGCAACTGGCTGCCCTGCGACGCGCCGGGGTGGTGGAAACCCGCCGGATGGCCAAGCAAATTTATTACCGGCTGGCGAACGACTCAGTGGTCGCCTGCGTGAAAAACATCGAGGGAATGTTCAGCAAAAACGGCACGCGCCAGGCTGCCGCCAAGCAGGCCGCCGAAAAGCCCGCCAGCACGCCCGCGATCCGCACACCGGCCGGTGCTGCAAAATTCGCGCAAATTCTCTAGAGGCTGTTCCAGAGTTAACCGATTGATTAGGCCCGCTGACCGGATATAAGCAGCAATGCGCTGTGATATGTCTCCAGCCTTATCACCATGAACTGACAGCGGAACATGACAGAGTTTGCCTTTGATAATGTAAGCGACTGCGTTTTCCATCACGCTGCGGTTAACCCGCAGGCACCGGCCCTGATCGAGGGCAGCGAGACCATGACCTATGGCGCGCTTGCAGCACTGGTGCGCCAGGCCAGTGCCTATCTGACAAGCCAGGGCATCAAGGCGCATGACCATGTCGGCATCGCCCTGACCAATAGTATTGAACGAGTGGCGCTGGCTCTGGCCCTGATGCGCATCGGCGCCGTCGGCATTGAACTGCCGGCCGAAACAACCGCCGAAACATTCCCAGCACTGGTGGCGCGATTTGCGATGCGCGCCACCCTCGCGGAGCCAGGCAGCCCAGCCACTTCAGCGCCGATCCAGCTGACCATTCATGTCCAATGGCGCAGCGACGTTGCAGAATTGACAGAAGATATTCGCTACCAGGGCGACCCGGCTAACCTGCGGATCATCAGCCTTAGTTCTGGCAGCACCGGCCTGCCGAAAGGGCTGGTTTGTACCCACCAGCACCGGGTGGTGCGCTCGCGCATGACCTTGGGTTCGGTTGAATTTTATGATGCACATGACAAACCAGCACCGTTGCTGCTGGCGGCACCCGCCAGCACCAATCTGGTCTGGGGGATGATGATCTGCCATCTGTTCCTGGGCGGTCCCGTGGTTCTGCTGCCCACCTACCTTCACATGATCGATATGGTGCGCGAAGTTGCCCGTTGGGATGACGCGATCTTCCCGGTTCCCCCCGGCCTTGGCAATCTGATGCTTACCCACGCCAAACCTGACGCAGCGCTGTATCCTCGCATGCGTGCCTTGATCAGCGCCGGCCAGCCGATCGCCAGCCACCTGAAGCAGACTCTCACCCGGCGTCTGACTCCCAATGTATTCGAGTTCTACGGCTCTGGCGGCGTCGGGCTGCTCACCTGCATCGGGCCGAAAGAGGCTGAGGCGCAGCCACGTTCAGTTGGCCGGCCGGTATCCTACCCTGGCGTCGAGGTTGAAATCGCCGGGCCGGACGGCAAAGCCCTGCCGCAAGGCAGCATCGGCCAGTTACGCGTGCGCGGCCCCAACACCGCCATCAGCTTTTTCAACCCCGAGGACAATTTTCGCGGCAACGAGCGCTTTGCTGATGACTGGTATTATCTCGGCGAAATCGCCTCAATCAATTCGGAAGGTTACATCATCCTGGAAGGCCGGATCGCCGATGCGATCAAATCCGGTGAGCTGGTAGTTTACCCGCCAGAGGTTGAGGCGGTGATGTCCAGTCATCCTGACGTTCTGGAAGTGGCCGTCATTGGCCGCACCGGTGACCAGGGCGGCGAAGATATCGTAGCCTTTGTGGTGGGCCGGGGCGGCTATAACCATCAGAGCATCTTGGTGCATTGCCAGCAGAACCTGCCCGCCAGCAAGCGGCCGAGGTATATCTTTTATCTGGATGCCATGCCGCGCACCGGCAACGGCAAGATCAACAAGGTGGCGCTGAAAACCGCACCGCTGCAGAAGCTCCGGCCAGCCTGAAGCTGACCGCAACTCAAGCATCGGCTGTTCAGTAAATCCGGTTCAGCGCCGCGCCAGATACGCAGCGCCGGCTAACAGGCCAAGCGGCAGCACCGCCCCCGCCAGAGCCGGCACCGGTGAGTGCAGCACCAGCACCGCCGCAAAAATAGCACCAGCGGTAACCGCCAGGGTAGATGTGTCGCCAAACAGGGTTTTGATGAAACCTTGCATCAGATCACCCCCGCTTTTGCGGTTTTCGGGGTATAAAGCCGGACCAGCAGCAGGCCACCGAGGCCATAAAAACCAAACAATGCCAGCAACGTAACATCGCCGAGCGGCCAATGATAGCCGAGTGATTCCAGAACCCAGAATGTGCCAAAGCTCAAAATGCCAGCACCTACCACGAATTTTATGGTATTCTCCGGCACATGAGATAGCGGCTTGCGTGCCAGCGCCCCGGCGGCGGCAACCACGATCAATGCCAGAATCGCAGCCCCGGCGGCAGCTAAAGTATGGTGCGTTTGCACGCCAAGGGCAACGACGATCAACCAGACTTCCAGCCCCTCCAGCAGCATGCCGTTGAAGGCAATGAACCAGGCGGCGCGGGCCTCGTTGATCGCCTTGCTGGCGCGTAAGGAGGCGAACGCAACGTCCTCGTCATGCAGCTTCTTCAACCCGGCGCCACGCGCCACCGCCTTGCCCAGCCAGCGCACGCCGAACAGTGTCAAAAACACCCCAATGATCAACTGCAATATGGCGAAATCGCCAATCCGGGTCAGGGCAAAGCTGCCGATCCCGGTGAGTAGCGCCAGCACCACCAAGGCGGTGGCCGCGGCCCCCAGAGCGCGGCGCCAGCCGATCGACAAAGCGACCGCCAGAATGATCGTATAGGCTTCCACCCATTCGACCGAGGCGGTGAGAAACGTGGTGATCACTGCGGCTATCATGGTGAAAACTCTCCATTGTCTTGGTACAAAAGCAAGGCTGCGATGCACGGCGCTCAGACGTTATCGTCACTTATGCCCCCGCTGCCATCATCGGGCAGCTTGAAGCCCGATCCGTTTGGTTGCAAACTTCCCTTATATCATCGACATAATAGGAATAAAAATGTATCAGGACGTGTTACTGCATATTAATGGCAAATGGTGCTCAGCCGTCGGCGGTAAAACGCTTGATGTGGTGAATCCCGCGACCGAGGAGGTCATTGGAAAACTTGCGCATGCGCAGACAGCTGATTTAGATGCAGCCCTTGTTGCCGCCGCCAATGGCTTTGCAATATGGCGGAAACTTTCCGCGTACGAACGCTCCAAAATTATGCGCAAAGCCGCTGATCTCGTTCGTGATCGCAAAGACGCCATCGCGCGGCTGATGACCCAGGAACAGGGCAAGCCGTTGGGCGAGGCGAGCATCGAGGTTGGCCTTTCCGCCGATGTCATCGACTGGTTTGCCGAGGAAGGCCGCCGCGCCTACGGCCGCGTGATCCCGGCCCGTACGGCGGGGATTTATCAATTATCATTGCGCGAACCTGTGGGCGTGGTGGCCGGCTTCACCCCCTGGAATTTCCCGATGAGTCAGGCGGTGCGCAAAATATCCGCGGCCCTCGCCGCCGGCTGTTCGTTTATTCTGAAAGGCCCCGAGGAAACACCGGCCTCCTGCGCCGAATTGGTGCGCGCATTCGTGGACGCCGGGTTGCCTGACGGCGTGTTAAATTTGGTTTTCGGCGTGCCCGCCGAAATTTCAGAATATCTCATCCCGCACCCGGTGGTGCGTAAAATCTCCTTCACCGGCTCCACCGTGGTGGGCAAACATCTGGCGGCCATGGCGGGTGCCCACATGAAGCGCGCCACCATGGAACTTGGCGGCCACGCCCCGGCGATCATCTTCAATGATGCTGACCTGGATGCGGCAGCGCGCGTGCTCAGCGGTGCCAAGTTCCGCAATGCCGGACAGGTTTGCATCGCACCGACACGGTTTTTGGTGCAGCGGGATGTCTATGCACCGTTCCTTGAAAAATTCACCGCCGCGGCAAACGCCATAAAACTCGGCAACGGGCTGGACGGCGCAACCACCATGGGTCCGCTGGCCAACGGCCGCCGCGTGGCCGCCATGGAAGCCTTTGTATCGGATGCCGTGCAGAAGGGTGCCACGATTCATACCGGCGGCAAACGGCATGGCAACAAGGGGTATTTTTTCGAACCCACCGTTCTGGGTGATATTCCCGCCGATGCCCGCGTTCTGCATGAGGAACCATTTGGCCCGCTGGCGCTATTCCTGCCGTTTGGCAATTTCGATGATGCCATCACGGAAGCTAACCGCTTGCCTTACGGTTTGGCCTCCTATGCCTACACGCGCTCAGTCACCACCGCCGCAGCTCTGGGTTCGGCCATCGAGTCTGGCATGGTCAGCATCAATCATCAGGGCCTCGGAATGCCGGAAGCGCCATTCGGCGGCATCAAGGATAGCGGCTATGGCTCTGAGGGCGGCGCCGAAGGGTTGGAGCCTTATCTGGTCACAAAATTTATCACGCAGGCGAGCGCTTAAACGCCTTCCGTCAGGTGGTTCTCAACGGCCAGGCAGCTCGGCATGCTCAGCCACCCCGTCCTTGGGTTCCGGTTGCAGAACGCCGCGGGCGGCGAGTTCGTCGCGCACGAGCTTTTTGGTGATTTTGCCGTAAGCGGATTTCGGCAGGCTCTCCCAGAAAATGATCCGCCGGGGCAGCTTATAGCGGGCCAGCTTTGGCTCTAGCCAAGCCAGCAGCTCAGCCTCGTCAAGTTCGGCGGCGGGCCGCAGCACAGCCACCGCGATGCCGATTTCACCCCATACCGGGTCGGGCACGCCGAGCACGGCAACTTCGGCAAGGGCCGGATGGGTGAGGAGCTTTTCCTCGATTTCGCGCGGGTACACGTTTGAGCCGCCGGAGATATACATGTCCGAGGCACGGCCGGTAATGAACAAAAACCCTTGTGCATCCAAATGGCCGAGATCGCCAGTGCGGAACCAGCCATTGCGGAATGCTTTGGCGTTGGCCTCCGGATGATCATGATAGCCGGCAAACACCGCCAGCCCGCACACGCAAATCTCCCCGGTCTCGCCGGGATTGAGTTCGCGCCCGAGATCATCCTGGATAGAAATCTGCATGCCGGTGCGCTCAAACCCGCAGGTGCCGATGCGGGCCTCGGGGTGGTCCTCCAGATTATGCAGCGCCGGTAGCAGCACCGTGATGTTGCCGGTGACTTCGCCTAAGCCGAAATACTGCACCATTACCGGGCCTAGCTTGCGCAAGGCGTGCTTCTGGTCCGCCCGGTACATCGGAGCACCCGCATAAATCACGTAACGCAGTGACGAATGGTCATGGGCATCCACGGCCGGATGTTCAGTCAGCAATTTCACGATGGTCGGCACGGTGAACATGTTGGTAATGCGCCAGCGTGCCACCAGCGACCAGATTTCCTCGGGTTCCAAGCGGTCGCCGGCCGGCAGTACGGTTTTTACCGCCCGGGCGACCTGCACGAGTTGATTTATCCCGGCACCGTGCGAAAGTGGCGCCACGACCAGTGAGGCATCGTTGCTGGTGGTGCCGGGCATCAGGTCGCACAGATGGTTGGTGACGACGAAGCCCATCTGGCCATGAGTGAGCACACCGGCCTTCGGGCGGCCAGTGGTGCCGGAGGTGAAAAAGAACCAGCAGGGCGTGTCATGCTCAACATCAGCGGTTGCCACCACCGCGCTGCCATGCGCGGCGACCAAGCTGTCGTAATCTTCACCGAAGCCGGTGGCACCA
>JAQNCT010000078.1 GCA_029077825.1 Acidocella sp.
GCGGCAAATGGGGATGAGCTACAAGCGGGCCTGGGCACTGGTAGAGGCGCTGAACCATACGTTCGAGTCGCCGCTGGTGGAAGCCGCCAAGGGCGGGGCCGGCGGCGGCGGGGCGCATCTTACGCCTCTGGGGGTGAAGATGCTGGCGGCCTACCGGGAGATTGAACTGGCGGCCACCGAGGCGTGCGCAGCACCGCTGGCAAAAATCGCAGCCGGGTTGAAGCCATGATCAGTTTCCGGCGATGCTGAAACGCTGTACGATACTCACATGCTGACCGATTTACCCAATATCCTCACCATGTCGCGAATTGCCGTTATTCCGGTGATCGTGCTGCTGGTGGCCATCGGTGCGCCCTGGGCGAACCTTGCGGCCGCATTATTGTTCGGCGCGGCGGGAATTACCGATTATCTGGATGGCCGGCTGGCGCGCGACATGATGCAGCTTTCGGATTTTGGCCGGATGCTGGATCCGATTGCCGATAAGCTTTTAATTGGGGCCACCTTGATGGCGCTGGTGGGGTTTGGGCATTTGCCGGGTTATGGCATTTATCCGGCCATTGTTATTATGCTGCGGGAAATTCTGGTCAGCGGTTTGCGCGAATATCTGGCGGAAATTCGTGTTGGTTTGCCAGTGACCAAGCTGGCGAAGTGGAAAACCGGCGTGCAGATGGTAGCACTTGGCCTGCTGCTGGCTGGGAATGAGGGCGCCAGACTGGTCTGGCTGGGCTGGCTGCCGATGGACTGGATCGGTGCGACGCTGTTGTGGACCGCCGCCGCGCTGACCCTGGTGACCGGCTGGGACTATCTCAACGCTGGTTTGCGGCATGTGACCACCGGTAAGCCGGCTGCGTAAAGTTTAATGAAAATTCTTGGCATCGTCGGCTGGTCGGGCAGCGGCAAAACCACCCTCCTGACCGCCATGATCGGCTGCCTGCGGGCGCTGGGGTTTAGCGTATCAACCATCAAGCACGCCCACCATGCCATGGAGATGGACCAGCCTGGCAAGGATTCCTACCGCCACCGCCATGCCGGAGCCCGAGAAACCATTTTGGCCAATGCGGCGCGCTTTGCGCTGTTCAGCGAGCATCGCGATGCCCCGGAGCCGGATTTGGCGGCACTACTGGCACGGCTGGCGCCGGTGGATATTGTGCTGGTGGAGGGCTTCAAAAGCTATGAATTCCCCAAGCTGGAAGTTTATCGCCCGCATCTGGGCAAAACCCCGCTCTGGGCTGAGATGACAATGCTGGCCGTAGCCTCGGATGCGGCGCTGCCCGATTGCCCGGTGCCGGTGCTTGATCTTAATAAGCCAGATGATGTGACGTATTTTGTATTGTCCCGGCTTGGGCTAGAAATCCCGGTAATCACGTGACGAGGGGGTTTGATTTGCGGCAGGTTTTGATTCTGGCTTCGCTGCTTTTGCTGGGCGCATGTAGCAGCGAGCGGCATTTTGGCGCAGATTCGCTCTGGCCTTTCGGTAACCCCAACGCGCCGGTGGCGAATGGCGAGACCGCGCAGCGGGCGCTGGGCAATGCGCCGCAGGTGGCCCCCATTTTACCGCAGGCCGGCAATGTTTGGCCGGGTGCGGTGCAGCCGGTGCCAACCATCGCCGATGAGGAAAAGCAGATGAGCCAGCCGCTGGGCGCTGCCTTCACACCTTCCTTGCCCTCGCCCTACCCGCCGGGGGAAGCACCACCTGAGAATGCCGATTTAAGCGGTGCGGATTTTTCCGCCGTGCCGGGTGCCTCCGCCACCAAGGTTAAAGGCCAATAATGAAGTTGCTGTATTTCGCCTGGCTGCGCGAGAAAATTGGCCATTCCGAAGAAGACGTGATTCTGCCTGCAAATTTGGTGAGTGTTGCGGATTTGGTGGCATGGCTAAGCGGACGCGGACCGGGCTACCGGGAAGCGTTTGCGCAGGCAAAGTTGGTACGTTGCGCGATTGACCAGGATTTTGCGCAGGCTGATGCCAGCATTGCAGGCGCTAAGGAAATCGCGTTTTTTCCGCCGGTAACGGGGGGATAATGCCGCGTATTATTGTCCAGCATGAGGATTTTGATGCCGGCGCGGAACTGGCGCGGTTGAATACACCTGGTGTGGGCGGTGTTGGCAGTTTTATCGGCCTGGTGCGTGGCGAGGAGGTGCGCGGCGAAGGTAAAATTACCGCACTGCATCTGGAACATTACCCCGCCATGACCGCGCGGGCGCTGGCGAAAATTGCTGATGAGGCAATGGCGCGCTGGCCGCTGAATGACTGCACGATCATCCACCGGGTGGGCACGCTGCATCCGGGTGAAAATATTGTGTTCGTGGCGGCCTCAAGCGCGCATCGGGATGCCGCGTTGCGGGCCACGGCATTTTTGATCGACTGGTTGAAAACCTCGGCGCCGTTTTGGAAGCGCGAGGATTTTATCAGCGGTACCAGCGCGTGGGTGGCGGCCCGCGAGGCCGATGAAGCCGCGGCGGCCGAATGGGTAAAATAAGCTAATTGCAGACTGCCTGACCTATATAAATAATTTTTGAGGAGCAACGACATGGCCGTTAAATCACGTCACCCCGAGACATTGGCTTTGCATGCCGGCTGGCGGGCGGATGCTGCAACGGGATCGGTGGCGGTGCCGATTTATCAAACCACATCTTACCAATTCAACAGCCCTGAACATGCGGCGAATTTGTTTGCGCTGAAGGAATTTGGCAATATTTACACCCGCATGATGAACCCCACAACGGCAGTGCTAGAAGAGCGCTTAGCGGCGATTGAAGGCGGGGTGGCGGCGTTGTGTGTGGCCTCGGGTCAGGCGGCTTCGGCCAATGCGGTGCAGAATTTGGCGCGGGCTGGTGATAACATTGTTTCATCGACAAACCTGTATGGTGGCACCTGGAACTTATTTGCCAACACACTGAAGGACCAGGGCATTGAGGTGCGGTTTGTTGACCCGGCAGACCCGGAGAATTTCCGGCGCGCTACCGATGACAAAACCCGCGCCTATTACGCTGAGACCTTGCCGAACCCGAAGCTGAAAACATTCCCGATTGCAGAAGTGGCCGCAATTGGTCGGCCGCTGGGCATTCCGTTAATTATGGATAATACCGCGGCACCGCTGTTAGCGCGGCCGTTCGACCATGGTGCTGCGATTGTGGTGTATTCCACCACCAAATATATTGGCGGGCATGGCACCTCAATTGGCGGTGCAATTATTGATGGTGGTAATTTTGACTGGGGTGCGCACCCACAGCGTCAGCCTTTGTTGAATACACCGGATAAAAGTTACCACGGCGCGGTGTGGGTGGAGGCGGTGAAGCCGCTGGGGCCGATCGCCTATATTATTCGTGCTCGCGTGGTGCTGCTGCGCGACCTTGGCGCCGCGCTCTCACCGTTTAATGCGTTCCAGATCATTCAGGGGTTGGAGACTTTGCCGTTGCGCATTGCCCGGCATTGCGAAAATGCTGAAGCTGTCGTGAAGTTTCTGACCGCGCAGAAAAATGTGACGCAGGTGATTCATCCGAGTGTTGCCACTGGCGATGATAAAATGCGTGCCGCTAAATATCTCACCGGCGGTCATGGCGGGCTGGTAGGGTTTGAACTGGCGGGCGGCAGGCAAGCTGGTGTGAAATTTATTTCGGCGCTAAAATTATTTTATCATGTCGCCAATATCGGCGATTCGCGCAGCCTCGCCATTCATCCGGCCAGCACCACCCATTCGCAATTATCATCTGAGGATCAGGCTGCCACCGGTGTCTCAGAGGGGTATGTTAGGTTGTCGATTGGGCTTGAGCATATTGATGATATTATCCAGGATTTAGCCCAGGCACTGGCGGCATAGTTTGCCCGGGCAGTGGTCTCGGGTATAGTCTGGTTATGGACCTTAAAGATCATATTCGCGGCATTCCGGATTTCCCCAAGCCTGGGATTTTGTTTTACGATATTTCGACATTGCTCCGGCATGCCGACGCTTGGCAGGTGGCGGTGGGGCGGATGGCGAACCTGGTGCGGGCGTATCACCCGACCGTTTTGGCCGGCGTTGAGAGCCGGGGGTTTTTGCTGGCGGCTCCTTTGGCGTTGAAAATGGGCTGCGGATTCGTGATGCTGCGCAAGCGCGGCAAGCTGCCGGGCGCTACGGTGGGATTGGATTACGATCTTGAATACGGCCAGGACCGGATTGAAATTCAGGCCGATGCCGTGCAACCCGGTGCCCGGGTGGTGGTGGTGGATGATCTGCTGGCAACCGGCGGCACCATGGCGGCGGGGATCAAATTGCTGGAAAATGTCGGCGCGCAAGTGGTGGCGGCAGCAGCGTTGATCGAGCTTAGCTTCCTGAGTGGTCGCCAGCGGCTCAATGTGCCGTTCGAGTCGCTGGTTCAGTACGATAGCTGACGCGCGAAATTCTGGCGCTCCACTGTTTGGCGCAATGGGGGTATCTTCATGAAACGCCGGGGTTTTCTGGCTGCGGCCATGATGTCGGGGATGTTGCCCAAATTGGCCTTGGCCGATCCCGGGGCGCCATCTCTCGCGTTGCTGGTGGCCGGACCCGACGGCGCATTGACCAGCCGCTGGGGCAACGCGATGGCGCTCAGCATGTCCGCCGGGTTTCCGGGCACACCTGATATCATCACCCAGCCGACCGGCGGGTTGGATGGCGTAACGGGGGCGAACAAGCTTGACGCACTGGTGGTGCCGGATGGCAAAACCGCCGCGATACTGCCTGGCGCCGCGCTGATCGCCTGGTTGACCGGTGATAGCCGGGTGCATTTTGACCCGACCCGCTGGGCACCGGTGATGGCGGGCACAAATTCCGGCGTGCTGGTGGTGCGGCTTAACGATAAGGTGCCGAGCCTGCAGGCTTTGCAGGCGTTCGGCACGCTGCGGCTGGCCGCTGACCAGCCCGAGAGCAATGATTTACCGGCCTTGATCGCGCTGAACCGCATGGGCGTGCAGGTTGCCCCCATTTTCGGCCTGCGCGGTACCGCGGCCAAAACGCGTGCCTTTGTGGCAGGCGATGTTGATGCGATTTTTCTCTGCGGTGAGGGCGTGCCGGAGGACGTAGCACCTTTGAGCGCCAATGGCGGCGTGGTGGCGTTCTCAATTGGCCGGGTGGTTGAGGGCGCTTTGCAGTCCGATCCGCTGTTTCCCGGCGTTCCGGAGGCAACACAGTTTGCCCCGGCGGCGAGCCTGCTGGGGGCAGCGTATAGAGCGGCGGCAGCGGCGGCCCGGCTGGATTATTTCATGGTGCTGCCGCGCTTGTCAGACCCCAGCTCACAGGCGGCATGGCGGCAGGCGGCGGATAGTGCCATTGCCAGCCCGGCCATGGCGGCGGCGGCCAGTGCCAGCGCGGTGACGCTGCTGGCGGCGGGCGATGCGATTGCGGAGCTGGCGGCGTTGGATATCTCAACGGTTGACCAGGTAGGCTTGCAAAATTTCCTATCCACGCAGTTTGGCTGGCACGCGGGCTAACCCGGTTTGGCGAAAGCGACCCATCAATTTGTCTGCTCTGATTGCGGCACCGCTTACCCGAAGTGGGCGGGCAAGTGCGAGACGTGTGGAGGTTGGAATACGCTCGAAGAGAGCGTCATGCCCAAGGCGCTGCCGGGCGGCATGAAGCCAAAGGTTAAAGCTGGGAAGATCGAGTTTTTTGGCCTCGCCGGGGTGAACCCGCCGCCGCCGCGCGTACCAACCACGATTATGGAATTTGACCGCGTGTTAGGCGGGGGGCTGGTGCCAGCGTCGGTCGTTTTGGTGGGTGGCGACCCGGGGATTGGTAAGTCCACCTTGCTGCTGCAGGCGGGTGCCGCACTTGGCCATGCCGGCAAGCGGGTGCTGTATATTTCGGGCGAGGAATCCATCGACCAAATCCGTCTGCGGGCGGCGCGGCTGGGGCTGACCAAAGCACCGATGGATTTGGCGGCTGCGACGCAATTGGGCGATATTCTGGCCAGCTTCGCGCAATTTCCGGATGCCGCACTGGTGGTGATCGATTCGATCCAGACGATGTGGACTGATGGGGTGGAATCCGCACCCGGCTCGGTCTCCCAGGTGCGGGCGGCAGCGTTTGAACTGATCCGCGCCGCCAAGACGCAAGGTTTTGCCCTGATGCTGGTGGGGCATGTCACCAAGGAAGGCAGCCTGGCCGGGCCGCGGGTGCTGGAGCATATGGTGGATGTGGTGCTGCATTTTGAAGGTGATCGTGGCCACCAGTTCCGGATTTTGCGCGGTGTGAAAAACCGCTTTGGCGCCACCGATGAAATTGGCGTGTTTGAGATGACCGGCGGCGGGCTGGCGCAAGTGGCCAACCCCTCGGCGCTGTTTCTGGCTGAGCGGCGTGGCAATGTCTCGGGCAGTGCGGTGTTTGCCGGGCTGGAAGGCTCACGCCCGGTGCTGGTGGAAATTCAGGTGTTGTTGGCGCCTAATCCTGGCGGGTCGCCCCGCCGCTCGGTGATCGGCTGGGATTCTGGCAGGCTTGCCATGTTGCTGGCGGTGCTGGAAACCCGCTGTGGGCTGAAGCTGGCGACGAACGATGTGTATTTGAACGTGGCTGGCGGCTTGCGGGTAACCGAACCGGCAGCGGATTTGGCGGTGGCGGCGGCGTTGATTTCAGCAGCGTCCGACGTGCCGACTGACCCGCAGATGGTGTTTTTTGGAGAAATTGGTTTGTCAGGTGAATTGCGCCAGGTGGCGCAGGCAGAGTTGCGTTTGAAGGAAGCTGCCAAGCTGGGATTCGCGCAGGCGGCCTGTCCGAAGCGCGTGGCCGGAGGGGCTGCTAAAATTGCGGTGCCGAGCAGCCTGAAATTGCTTGAAATAGGCCATCTGACGGACCTTGTTGCAATCGTCACCCGTGGGTTAAAGCCCGGGGTAATGTTGGGCAGCGGAGGAGAATGAGCCGATGACATGGGTAGATGGTGTGGCAATCGCGATTGTGGTGCTGTCAGCGGTGTTCTCGCTGGTGCGCGGCTTTGTGCGCGAAATGCTGGGCGTGTTTGCCTGGGCTGGCGCGATTTTCGTGGCGCTGAAATCCTATGATCTGGTGCAGCCTTATGTGGCGAGCGTGCTGCCGGCGAAAAACCTGGTGGTGCCGGTTTCCATCGGCGTGGTGTTCATTGTGGTCCTGATCGTGCTGAGCATTCTAAGCGCCTGGATCGGCGGCATGGTCCGGGAATCCTCGCTCTCCGGGCTGGATCGCTCGCTCGGGCTGGTGTTTGGCGTGGCGCGCGGCGCATTCATTTTATGCCTGGGCTACATCGGGCTTTCAATGTTTGTGATGCCGAATGAATGGCCACTGCCGGTGCTCAATTCGCGGGTGCTGCCCTACGCCTATCAGGGTGCCAGCGAACTCTCTGGCTTGCTGCCAAAAGCCTACCAGCCGAATATTTTGCCAATTCCCACCCCCATGACCCCCACAGCGGGCAGCCTGATGCAGCCGCCGGTGGCGGGCAGTGCGTTAAAGCAGGAGTAGCGTTGCCCCAAATGTACCTCGACATCATCCTGTCATAAGTTTAACTGAACCGCGTTCGTCGCAGGCTGGCGGGCGGGGGTGCTGCAAATTGATCGATGATGACAAACCACATGAGGAATGTGGCGTCTTTGGCGTGTGGAACGTCACCGATGCTGCTGCCATAACCGCTTTGGGGCTGCATGCTTTGCAGCATCGTGGCCAGGAGGCCACCGGCATTGTCACGCATGATGGCGTGCGCTTCCATTCCCATAAAGGCCTTGGCCTGGTGGGTGACAATTACGGTGACGCCAAGGTGATGGCCGGGCTGCCGGGCGCACGCGCCATTGGCCATAACCGCTACGCCACCACCGGCGAGACGGTGTTGCGTAATGTGCAGCCATTATTTGCGGAATTTGAATTTGGCGGGTTTGCGGTGGGCCATAACGGCAACCTCACCAACGCCCATACGCTGCGCAAGGCGCTAACGAGGCGGGGTTGCCTGTTCCAATCCACCATGGATTCGGAAGTGTTTGTGCATCTGATCGCCATCAGCCTGTATGCCAATGTGATGGACCGGCTGATCGATGCGATCAAACAGGTGATCGGCGCTTATTCGCTGGTCGCGCTGACCAATGAGCAACTGATTGGCGTGCGCGACCCGTTAGGTGTTAGGCCATTGGTGCTGGGGCGGATGCACGGCGCTGATGGCAATGCCGGCTGGGTGTTGGCCTCTGAGACCTGCGGGCTGGATATCGTGGGGGCGGATTTTATTCGCGATGTTGAGCCTGGTGAGATTGTGGTGATCGACTCCGCGGGCGTGCAAAGCATCAAGCCATTTGCGGTGCAGGCGCCGCGCTTTTGCG
>JAQNCT010000018.1 GCA_029077825.1 Acidocella sp.
GGGCGAAGCCGGAGGTGAAATGTGTCATTGCGAACGGCTTATAGCACTTAGGGTTGGTTTGGAAACTCGCCCCGGCGAGTGAGGCAGGGGCTTTTTTTGCGAACCCCCGGATTGCTGGTAGATGGGGGGATTGCTCATGATAGTTGACTTCTGCGTATGCACGATTATGAGACGCTCATTCACTTAATCGGGCATCCCCTAGCGGGACAGCTCAGCCGTTGCGTTTGATAGACGTAGTGCAAACCCCCGGGGCGCGAATTGCGCTCCCATTCAAGGATACATCCAGCCACATGGCTTCCATTTCAACTGCTGTTCGTCAACACGACGCCCCTGTTTATTCCGGCCTTGATGATTTTGCCGCCCTTCTTGATTCCTCGCTTGGCATGAATGCCGGGTTTGAAGGCTCAGTTGTAACCGGTACGGTTTTGCGCATTGATGATGACTTCGTCATCGTCGATGTTGGTTTGAAAAGTGAAGGCCGCGTGCCTTTGCGTGAGTTTGCCCCGGTCGGCGCCAAGCCGGAAGTGAATATTGGTGACGTGTTCGACCTGTATATCGAGCGTTACGAAGACAAAGACGGCTCCATGGTGCTCTCGCGCGAGAAGGCACGCCGCGAGGAATCCTGGACCCAGCTTGAAAAGGCTTTTGAAGCCCAGACCCGCGTGAATGGCATTATCCATGGTCGCGTTAAGGGTGGATTCACGGTTGACCTGGGCGGCGCTACTGCGTTTCTGCCGGGCAGCCAGGTTGATATCCGTCCGGTTCGTGATGTCGGCCCGCTTATGGGCATGTCGCAGCCATTCCAGATTTTGAAGATGGACCGTCAGCGCGGCAATATTGTGGTTTCGCGCCGGGCTGTGTTGGAAGAAACCCGTGCGGAACAGCGTTCTGAGTTGATTTTGGGCCTCAAGGAAGGTCAGATTCTCGATGGCGTGGTCAAGAACATCACCGATTATGGTGCGTTCGTTGATCTCGGCGGCGTCGATGGCCTGTTGCATGTGACCGACATTGCCTGGAAGCGTATCAATCACCCGGCCGAAGCTCTGGTCATTGGCCAGCCGGTCAAGGTACAAGTGATTCGCTTTAATGCTGACACCCAGCGTATATCGCTTGGCATGAAGCAGCTTGAGGCTGATCCATGGGAAGGTGTGGACGCCAAGTACCCGCCTGGTGTTAAGGCTTCCGGTCGTGTCACCAATATTACTGATTATGGTGCGTTTGTGGAGCTCGAAGCCGGTGTTGAGGGCTTGGTGCATGTTTCCGAAATGTCCTGGACCAAGAAGAACGCGCATCCGGGCAAAATTGTTTCCACCAGCCAGGAAGTTGACGTTGTGGTGTTGGATGTGGACGCTTCCAAGCGCCGCATTTCACTTGGTCTCAAGCAAGTTACGCGCAACCCGTGGGAAGAGTTCCAGGATGAACACCCGATTGGGTCAATTTTGGAAGGTGAAATTCGCAACATTACCGAATTTGGCTTGTTCATTGCCATTGGCGCTGAGATTGATGGCATGATCCATATGTCAGATATTTCATGGGATGACACCGGTGAGCTGGCGATTGCCAAATATGCCAAGGGTGAGATGGTGAAGGCCAAGGTTCTCGATATCGACATCGAGAAAGAACGCATCAGCCTTGGGATTAAGCAGTTGGAAGTTGACCCGGCGGCTGGCGTTCTCGACAAAATCCACAAGGGGCAGATTGTGACCTGCATTGTCACCGCGGTTCAGGCGAACGGCGTTGAAGTGAAGGTTGACGATGTGCTGACTGGCTTTATCCGCCGCGCCGAATTGGCCCGCGATAAGGCAGACCAGCGCTCCGAGCGTTTTTCGGTGGGTGATAGCATCGACGCCAAGATCACGGCGGTGGACCGCGCCGCCCGTAAGCTGCAGCTCACCATTAAGGGCAAGGAGATCGACGAAGACAAGTCAGCCGTCGCTGAATTTGGCTCCTCCGACTCTGGCGCCTCCTTAGGTGACATTCTGGGGGCTGCAATCCGCCGCCGCAACCAGACAACCGAAGACTAAATTTTTCTCGAAGTTTGGGGAAATATGGAACGGCCTTCCTCGGAGGGCCGTTTTTTATTGGGATGTTGTAGGATAAAACCCTTGCAACACAATAAGTTATTGACCAAACCCTGCGCTCCTGGCATCGTTGATCACAATTAGGAGAGTTTTATGACACGCTCGGAACTGATTGCAGGATTGGCTGAGGATAATCCGCATCTCACGCTGGCGGATGTGGAGAGAATTGTATCCTCATTTTTTGACGAGATGACCGCGGCTTTGGCGCGCGGCGAGCGGGTGGAATTGCGCGGCTTTGGCGCTTTTACCGTGAAGCACCGCAACGCCAGGGCCGGGCGTAACCCGCGTACCGGTGAGGCGGTGGAGGTTGCGCAAAAATCAGTCCCGTTTTTCAAGGCCGGCAAGGAGTTGCGGGAGCGGATCAACAAGCCCATCTCTGTGCCGGTTGCGAAAAAGAACGGAGTTAAAAGCTGAAAATTTTTCGAAGCGTCATCGGGTTTTTGATTTTACTGGCCCTGGTGATATTTTTACTCTCTAATCGTTTGCCGGTTCCGGTGGGGTTCTGGCCGTTCAACGTCTCGCTCTCCTTGCCGTTTGGCGCGGTGGTGCTGGCAGGTTTAGTGCTGGGGTTTTTCATCGGACTGCTGGCGCATTTGCCCAAACGCCTCAGCGCGTCGCGGCGCGCCAACCGGGCGGAGAAGCGGGTGGCCGAACTTGAAGGAAAATTGGCGGCAACGCCGCCGAACGCCGCGCGATGACCCAAAACATTCAACGTTTGATCGCGGCGATTGACACCGCCGATGCCTCTCATGCGGCCGATTTGATCCGGCAGGTGGGGCCGTATTGTGGGCGGGTGAAGTTGGGGCTGGAGTTTTTTTTAAAGCATGGCCCGGCGGGGGTAGCGGCTTTTGGCAACGTGCCGCTGTTTTTGGACCTCAAGCTGCATGATATTCCGAATACGGTAAGCAAAGCGGTGAGTTCTCTGTCGGTTTTAAACGTGGCGATGTTGACGGTTCATGCGGCGGGCGGGACAAAGATGATCGAAGCGGCGGTGGCGGCTGCGGGTGCCAAAGGCCCCACGCGCCCAGCGATTTTGGCGGTGACGGTGTTAACTAGCCTGGATGCCGCAGCACTTTACAGTATTGGGGTATCTGGTGGCACCACCCAGCAGGTTTTGCGGCTGGGCAAGCTGGCCCTTGATGCCGGGGCTGACGGGCTGGTTTGTTCAGCCCATGAATTAGCGCCGTTGCGCGATGCATTTGGCGCGGCGCCGATTTTGGTGGTGCCGGGGATTCGCCCGGTTGGCAGCGCAGCTGGTGATCAGGCGCGGGTGATGACCCCGCAAGCCGCCGTGCAAGCCGGGGCCAGCTATATTGTGGTGGGCCGGCCGATTACCGAAGCCGCTGACCCGGCGGCAGCGGCGGCGGCGATTGCGGATGTTATATTGTGACCAAGGTTAAAATTTGCGGCATTAATAGCGATGCGGCATTTGATGCCACCGTAGCGGCAGGGGCCGATTATGTTGGGTTTGTATTTTTTGAACGCTCGCCGCGGTTCATCACGGGGCCACAGGCGGCGGCACTGTCGGCGCGTCAAGTGGGCGGCCCGCAGCGGGTGGGGCTGTTTGTGAAGCCCGATGCGGCTTTCGTGCAAGCGGTGCTGGCCGAGGTAAAGCTCGATTTTTTACAAATTTATGGTGATGCCGCCCTGTGCGCCGAGATGACAAGGGTAACGGGCCTTCCGGTCTGGCGGGCGGTGGGGATAGCCACACCGGGCGATTTGCCGGGAGCGGTCGTCGCCGAGACCGGGTTTATTATTGAGGCGGCGGCCCCAAAGGATGCCACAAGGCCGGGCGGCAATGCCATGACGTTCGATTGGTCGGTGCTTGCGGGCTGGCAAGCCCCTGCCCCCTGGCTGCTGGGCGGCGGGTTGAGGGCGGATAATGTGGCGCAAGCTATAAATATTTCGGGTGCACCTGGGGTAGATGTGTCCTCGGGCGTCGAAACTTCGCCAGGGGTAAAATCAGCGGTGTTGATCCGCCAGTTCATCGCGGCGGCAAAATCGTAAGCAAAACCAACCAGGGCGAAAAATGAGAAAATTACAGGCGCTGATTTTCGATGTGGATGGCACTCTGGCTGAGACTGAGCGGGATGGCCACCGCCTGGCTTTCAACCAAGCTTTCGCTGATTTTGGCCTGGATTGGCAATGGGACGTGGCAACCTATGGCGCGCTGCTGGCCGTTACCGGCGGCAAAGAGAGGATGTTGGCCTATTGGCAGCAGCGTGACCCACAAGCCGCCGCCAAGCCTGATGCCCCAGCCCTGATTGCGCAACTGCACAGGCGCAAAACCGCGCATTATGTGCGGCTGGTGGAATCTGGCGCGCTCATGCTGCGACCCGGCGTCGCGCGGCTGCTGGATGAGGCAGAGGCCCATGGTTTGAAGCTCGCGATCGCCACCACCACCACGGTTGAAAATGTCGTCGCGCTGCTCGAAGCCACCCTCGGTCAAGGCTCCGCTGCCCGTTTTGCCGCGATCGGTGCCGGTGACATTGTGCCGCGCAAAAAGCCTGATCCGGGCATTTATCTATGGGTGCTGGAACAGTTGCGGCTGGAGGCAGGGGATTGTCTGGCGTTTGAGGATTCCCGCGCTGGCTGGTCTGCTGCTGATGGTGCGGGGCTGGCCACCATTGTTACCAGCTGTGCTTACACCGCGGATGAAAGCTTCCCGGAAGCCCGCGCCTGGTTGAACGGCTTGGGGGAGCCGCAAGCCCCGGCGCGTGGATATTACCGTGGCGCGCCATGGTCCGGGATGGTGACGGTGCCGCTGCTGGAGACGTGGTGCTGCTAGCCGGGTGCTGCTAGCAGTGTGCTGCAACTTTGGGCGCGTTAATTTTTGGTGTAACGCTTTACGTAAGGCTCAATAAAAGCGGCAATCCGGGCCATGCCTTCGGCATCCGGGTGCAGTGCCGGTTCTGGCGGGGTCATTTTCGGGTCCACATACAGGCTGGCGTCAGTTTTACCATCTATTTTGCCATTGATGGTGAGGGCCGGGCTGACATCAACGAAGGTGACCAGCGGGTCGTTGGCATAGCGCGCCGCCAAAGCCTTGTTGATGATGCGGGTTTGCTGGTCAACCCAGGCTGAACGGACAGAGGGCAGGATGCCGAGCAATAAAATATGCGCATCCGGCAGGTAGGTATGGGTTTTGGCGACCACCGCCTCGATGCCGGGAATGGTGAGGGTGGAATCCCAATGCACACGGCCTAGATTATTTGCGCCGATCAAGATGATGGCGAGGCTGGGGTCAAGCCGTGCGACTTCACCGTGGTCGAGCCTCCAGATCAGGCTGGCGGTGGTGTCACCGATGAAGCCGAAATTCAGGGCGTCATACGGGCCATAATATTTTTGCCAGACCGGCAGCACATTATCATAGCCATGGGTGCCTTGGCGTTGCCAATATTGGGTGATGGAATCGCCCAGCCACACGATGCGGGCCTGCGGGTTGGCCTTGGCATCGGTGAGGCTTTGCGCGAAGCGCTGATGCCACCATGGCAGGTTGCTGCGGTCCAGCGGGTTGATCGCCGGGTTGGTTTTGGCGATGGCTGACAATGGTGAGAGGAAAATCAAAGCACTTAGGAAAAACCTTAACATTTCACAGACCAATCGATATCAGCAGGAAGCTGGCGGCACCGAAAATAGCGCAGTACCAGGCAAAGGGTTTTAAGGCCCAGGCATCATGATCACGGAAATAGCGCATCAGGAAAGCGGTGCTGGCGTAGGCCACAACACCGGCGACAATGGCTGCGATGGTGGCGATGCCGAACAAGGCGTGGATTTCATGGCCTTTGAGTAATTTTGGAATTTCCAACACGCTGGCGGCGAATATTACGGGTGTGCCCATCAGGAAGGTGAATTTGGCGGCAGCCTCATGCGGCACGCCGCGCCGTAAGCCGCCGACAATGGCAGCACCAGAGCGGGAAATACCCGGCAGGAAAGCGAGGCACTGGAACATGCCGATGATGAGGGCATCAGTGTAGGTGAGATTGTCAGTGCGCTTGGCCCCGCGTGTGCGCATGGTTTCACCCAACAGCAACAGCCCGGCATTGGCGACAAGGAATGCACACGCAATCAGTGGGCTGGCGAAGAGATGCTGTACGGGTTTTTTGACAGCGAATCCGATAATTACGGCGGGCAGCGTGGCCACCACCAGCCGGGCCAGAATACCGCGTTGGACCGCCACTTCCACGGCATAGCCGCGGCCTAACACGCCGCGCAGCATGGCGACCCAGTCTTGCCAGAAATAGGCCAGTAGGCCGATGGCGGTGCCGAAATGCAGCATCACCAGGAATGGCAGGAAGCCCGGTGAGGCCTGGTCGATATTCCACTTGAAAAGAGCAGGGACGATTACCGCATGGCCGAGGCTACTGACAGGAAATAACTCGGTCGCCCCTTGCAGAATGGCGAACATGATGGCGTGTAGAAAATCCATGGAAGGCTCCGGTATGGTTAGCTGGCGCAAGGCGGTCGCGCTTGGCGGTGCATTGCACAAAACAGATGGCGCGTTAAGTCAGCTTTATGAACGATACAACAGCAACCGCGCCCAAACCTGCCTTAGTGTTTCTCCTTGCCGCTTCATGCGGCATTATTGTGGCAAATATTTATTATGCGCAGCCATTGGTGGGGCTGATTGCGCCGGCCATCGGGATAAATGCGCACGAGGCCAGCCTGATTGTGACACTGACACAGCTTGGCTACGCCGGCGGTTTGTTACTGCTGGTGCCGCTGGGTGATATTATCGAGAACCGGCTATTACTGACCATTATGGTAGTGGCGGCGATTCCGCCGCTGTTGGTGGCAACGTTTGCGCAGTCGGCCGGAGTGTTTCTAGCGGCGGCGGGGGCGATTGGGCTGACTTCGGTGGCGGTGCAGATGCTGGTGCCGTTGGCGGCCAATCTGGCACCTGACCATTTGCGGGGCCGTATTGTGGGCACGGTGGTGAGTGGCCTGCTGGTGGGGGTTTTGCTGGCGCGGCCAGTGGCGAGCCTGGTTGCGCAGGCGTTTGGCTGGCGGGCGGTTTTTGGAATTTCAGCTGGTTTGATGTTGCTGTTGGCCGTAGTGTTGCGCATGGCGCTGCCACGGCTGCAGCCCCATTCAACGCATCATTATGTTCTGCTGTTGGTGTCGCTGTTGAAACTACCGTTTAACACGCCCCTATTGCGGCACCGCGCGGTGTATCAGGCGGCGGCATTTGGCTGTTTTAGCCTGTTCTGGACCGCCGTGCCGTTGCTGTTGACGCAGGAGTTTGGCTATTCGCAGTTTGGCGTTGCGATGTTTGCGTTGGTGGGGGCGGCGGGTGCCGTGATGGCGCCGGTTGCCGGGCGGTTGGCGGACCGTGGCTATGGCCGAACGGGAACTATTATGGCCCTGATCTCCATCACTCTGTCATTTGGGTTGGCGGCTTGGGGCGGCCTGGGGGCGCATTCGGTGATCGTTCTGGCGATTGCTTGTGTTATGCTGGATTGTGGCGTGCAAGCGAATTTGGTGTTTGGCCAGCGGGCGATTTTTGCGCTGGCCCCCTCGATGCGGGCGCGTTTGAATGGTGTGTTTTTGGCAATGCTATTTTTGGGCGGCGCATTTGGCTCGGCGATTACCAGCCCGATTTTGACGCATTTCGGCTGGGCTGGAATTTGTGCGGCGGGAGTTGTAGCGCCGTTGCTGGCGTTGGCTTACTTTGCCTTGGTGGAACGCTGAGTTTTTTCCTGCTTGGCGGTGTCAGCCGCTTGCCACAAATACAATGCGGCGGTGGAGCGGTAAGGGGCGTATTTTTCGCCGATGATGGCGAAGGGCTTGGGTTTTGGCTGGTCGTTTAGCCCGTACAACACCCGGTAACCTTCGCGCACGCCGAAATCATCGACCGGAAACACATCGGGCCGCTTGAGGGTAAATATCAGCAGCATTTCAACGGTCCATTGGCCGACACCGCGAATGAGCGTGAGGCGTTGGATCAACGCGGCGTCGCTCAGCCGTTTGGCTTGCGCCGCAGTTGGAATAACACCGCGGGCGGCGTGAGCGGCGATGTCCTGCAGGGCGCGGGTTTTGTTGGCGGAGAAGCCGCAAGCGCGCAGAGCCTGGTCTGGCAAGGCTAGCAAGGCTGCGGGGGCGGGGATGTTGCCGCCCGCTAGCGCGCGAAAGCGGCCCATGATGGTCATCGCGGCTTTGCCATGCAATTGCTGGTGCGCGACCGCCGAGATCAGGGCTTCGTAAGGTTCAGTGAACTCACGCTTGCGCCGTTTGAGCGGCCCGATGTGGGCGATCAAACGGCCAAGCTTGCGGTCAACTTTGGTCAGATGGTCCAGGGCATCCATAGGCGAGACTTAACAACATTGCTGCTGATGAGCCTATGGCTGTTGCGGCTTCTTTTCCTGCTGCGGCGGCGGGGCCGGGCGGGGCGGTGGTGGCTCAGCGGGGCGTGGTGGTGGCGGGGCTGGGCGTTGAATTTGCACCTGCGGTGGTGGTTGCGGACGCGGTGGCGGCTGCATTTGCATCTGCGGGTGGGGTTGCTGCATTTGGGGTGGTTGTGCCGGTGGCGTGAATGGTTGCGCCATTGGTGGGCGCGGCTGCGGCATTTGAGAGTGGGGTTGAATCACCTGCGGCATTGGTGGGTGCGGCTCCTGTACCTGCGGCATTGCCGGATGGGGTTGCACCACTTGATGCGTTGCAGGTGGCTGTGCCGGGGGGTGCAACGGTTGGAGTGCCTCATGTGGCGGTTGCGCAAGCGGCTGCGGTGCTTGCGGCTGAATGGCGGTGGGCTGCTGCGGATGGAAACCCTGCGCCGGCGGTAGTTGGCCGACGTGCGCGCCATTGGCTGGCGGCGGTGGCGGTGCGTGGAAGCCCGGGTTGGCGGGGGTGAAATTCGGGTGGCCCGGTACATTGGGCGGCTGCGCTAAATGGTTCGCACCGCTTTCAATGGGTGCGCTTTCAATGGGCGGGTGCGCGCTGTTGGCTGGCGGCGGTGGCGGTGCGTGGAAGCCCGGGTTGGCAGGGGTGAAACTCGGGTGGCCCGCTACATTGGGCGGCTGCGCTAAATGGTTCGCACCGCTTTCAATGGGTGCGCCTTCAATGGGTGGGTGGGCGCCGTTGGCTGGCGGCGGTGGCGGTGCGTGGAAGCCCGGGTTGGCGGGGGTGAAATTCGGGTGGCCCGCTACATTGGGCGGCTGCGCTAAATGGTTCGCACCGCTTTCAATGGGCGGGTGCCCAACCGTGCCAGGCCGTAACGGAGGTTGCTGAGCAAAAGCGGTGGGATGCGGGGCCACCCCTGGGCGGATTTGGGCCAATGGCCGGGGTGCTGGGGGAAGGAAGGCACCAGGATGCCCACCAGGGCCATGTTCATTGGCACCGGGGGTGATTGGCCGCGCGGCGGCCAGAATGTTCTCTGGTGCCGGACGGCCCGCCTGTCCGACATGCTCACCACGGCCCATCGCGACACCTGGGATGATGGTGGCGGCGGTGTGGTTGGCGAGACGATTATAGGCGAAGTTTTTATCGTTGCCGTAGTAATAATCATTGCGGGTGTTCACCACAGTGATGTTGCGCACATTCACAACGTTCAGCCGCCGCACATACTCAGGGGAGCTATGGTAATAGGGATAATATGGCTCATTAGGTGCCAGCGGCACCCAGCCAACCGAATGTGAGGCCAGCAGGGCTGCGGTGATGCCGACCCCGACGCCGAGACCGAAGAAACTGACCACGGCCGGGGCGTACACCGGCTGATAATAGCGGCCGTAATCGCCGCCTTCGGAATATTCAGGTGCGGGCGCCCAGCCCCAGCGGTCATGGTCATGGAACCACCGGCCGTAATGGAAGGGGGCAAAACCCCAGGGCTCATCTTCAACCCAGGTCCAGCCCCATGGCGCGATGTTCGCCCAATGGCCTTCACGATACGGGGTCCAGCCGGGGTTGACTTGCGGGTACCAGACGGCACCGTAAGTCGGGCTTTGGCTCCAACTGCCGTAGGAACTCAACTCCGCAACCCCGGTCATCTGGCCGACCAGAGGCGGGATATATTGCGGCGGCGGCGGGGCTGTTTGTGCCAAAATTCTGTTGGCAAAATTGCTTGGTTGGGCGGCCGCAAGCTGCACCTGGATGGGGTCAGTGCCGGTTAGAACGGCCTCCTGGCCCTGGGAGACCTGCAGCGTTGCAGCGTTGGTGATGACGGTGGCAGCGCCTTGCAGACTTTCTACGATGGTCGGGTTGGTAGCGTCTCCGGCGATAATGTCATACTGGCCGTTCTGTGAGATTGTGACGCTGGCGCGCGGTGTGGTGATGGTGAAGGTTTGGCCTGGCTGCAAATTGGTCAGAGTGAACACCGCTTCACCCTGGCTTTCGGTGGTGGCGAGGTTGCTGTCGCTCAGTTGGGTGATTTGTAATTCAGTGTCGCTATTTAGCGAAATTTTACTGGCGTTGAGGACGATGGCGGCTTGGGCGCCATCCTGCGTGTATAATGAATCACCTTCGGCAACCGGATAATTTACCGCTGCCGCCGCCCAACCGCCAGAGCCCGAGCCGTTAAAAGAGACTGAGCCGGAAACATAAGCGATCTGCCCGACCCGTGACGGTGGGGCTGCGGCGGTTTGTGCCTGCGCGGTGAAGGGCAACAACGGCAAAGCCAGTGAAAGCGCTGTGGTGAACGAAAGAGTTTGGCGGAACCTGAATGCTAACGTGCCCACGGGCATAACTCCTTGGTGGCGGTTGTTATTATAGCCAGATATAATTTTAAACATGAATTATTCTACCGCCCAAATGATGGCATTGCTGGGGCAGATTGTTGTTAACTGTAACGGAACATGCGGTGCCGCTGGTGTATCACGCTGACGTGATGGGTTGTTACATTTCAACACGGGTCTGCCGTAAAGATGCCGCAAACAGCTGCAATAAATAAAACATGGTAATTTTTCCTAAGGGCACAACAAGGTGGACAATGGTTAAATTTGGAATGAATTGCATGACACAAAGCACTTCACAAAACATTGCGCAAAACACCGCACGCCTAGTGCGGCCCCTAAAGGCTGTGGTGGTTTTTGGCGTACTGGCGGCATCTCTTGCGGGTTGTGTGGTGTACCCAACCGGTGGCTACCGTGGTGGCTACGCGTACGCGCCAGCACCGGTATATGCAGCCCCCCCTGTGGTGTTTGGCTTTGGTTACGGCGGGCGCTGGGGAGATGATGACTAACCTGAATTGTCGCCGCAAACGACGCGCTAGTTAGCGCGTTGAACGGCGCGGCGGGTAATTTCATCAACCAAAGCGTCAATGTCAGAGATTTGTGTGCGGTGGTTGACGATAGCGGCACGAATGGCGAGCTGGTCGTTGAGTATGGTGGTGGATGGGGCAAATAGCCCAGCCTCCTGAAGGTCCGCCACCAGGTTGGCGTTTTGTGTATCAGTGTAGTGTTTCACCCGGAAGCACACGATGTTGAGCGGCACGGGGGCGGATAATTCTAGAACATCTGATTGTTCGATGCGCTGGCTTAGGTGTTTTGCTAAAGCGCATGAATGGTCAATTACGTGGCCGAGTTTTTCAGAACCATAAGCGCTGATCGTCATCCAGATTTTCAGGGCGCGAAAGCTGCGGGATAAGTCTGGGCCGAGGTCGCACGGCCAGGGCTGGCCGCCGGCCAAACCGCGCGGGGCCGCTGCGAGATAGCTGGTGGCCTGGGAAAATGTTGCAATATGCACCTCAGAGTCTCGGATGAGGATGCAGCCGGCATCGTAAGTAACCTGCGCCCATTTGTGAAAATCCAAAGCGATGGAATCGGCTTCTGCAATTCCGGCCAGTTGTGGCCGCAGGCTGGGCGATAGGCATCCCAGTGCGCCGAACGCGCCATCAACATGGAACCAGAGACCAAATTCTTTGGCGATTTCAGATAATGCGGCAAGATCATCGAACGCACCAACATCAACGCTGCCGGCGGTGCCGACGATGAGGAAAGGTGTTTTGCCGGCGGCCCGGTCGGATTTTATGGCGGCGCGCAGTGCTGGAATATTCATGCGGTAATCGGCATCAACCGGAATTTTGCGCAGCGCATTGAAGCCAAGCCCCGCCATGTCCAGAGCGCCCGGGACGCAGCGGTGCACACCTTGGCTGGCATAGGCGACAAGTGGCGTGGTTTTTATGCCCTCCTCGCGGGCGGTTTGCCCTAGCGCTTTGGTGCGGGCGCAGAGTACCGCAATGAAGTTGGCCATTGATGAGCCGGTGAGCAGCACGCCGCTGGTGGATGGCGGCATGCCGGTGATCTCGGCCGCCCAGGCGATAACCTGGCGCTCCACGGATAAGCCCACGTGGTCGCGCCCGCCGCAGTTTTCGTTCATCGCACCTGCCAATAATTCGGCCAGCATGGAAACGACATTGCCGCCCCCTTGCACCCAACCCATGAAATGCGGGTGGGTGTTGCCGGACACGTAAGGTTGGATAGTATTGCGAAAACTCTCGTACAGCGCTTCGACATCTTGGCCCTGGGTGGGTAATTTTTGCGAAAAAGCAGCGCGAACGTCAGCTGGCATGGGCTGCCAGACAGGCAAGCCGCGCAAATTGGCCAGATGGTCGAACATATCATCCATCATGCGATGGCCAGCGGCGCGCATCACACGCCAGTCCGTTGGGTCAAGTGAGGTGGATTGATATGGCATAAAAAAACCCCCGGGGTTGGCCCCGGGGGTTTACGTGAGTATGGCCGATTTTACGAGGCGGCCAAACGGCTTAATTCATCGCGAATACTGAGTAGTTACCGTCATGCCACTTGTAGATAGCATAAGCGGCATTCACGACGTCACCCTTAGCATCGAACTTGATCGGGCCAAGAACAGTCGGCCATGGGCCACCGGCCTTGAGTTCTTTTGCGACAAGTGCCGGCTTGGTGCTGTGGGCCTTTTTAGCGGCTTCAGCCCAGGCCTGGATGGTGGCGTAGGAATACAGAACATAGCCGGATGGGTCGATGTTTTTGGCTTTCAATTCGGCCACCACTGTGGCGGCGGCAGAACCTGTTTCAGCCGGTGGCGGAAAGGTCATCAGCATGCCTTCTGCGGACGGGCCAGCCACTTGCCAAAGTGCCGAGGTTACGGCTGCGTCTTCCGAGAAATATTGCGGCGTGTAACCCTGCGCTGCACCCTGGCGCATGATCAAGCCTGAATCAGCGTAATAGCCACCGATATAAACCAGCGTAATGCCCTGCTGTTTCAAACGGCTGATGAGAGCTGAGTAATCTTTGTCACCGGCGGTGTAGGAGGTGTCATACGCATCGGGGATGCCGAGTTTTTTCAAGTTCATGCGAACCTGGTCAGCAATGCCCTTGCCGTAGGTGGAGTTGTCATCCAGCACGGCGATTTTGGCGCCCTTGAAATGTTTGGCGATATAATCAGCGGCAACCTTGCCCTGCTGGTCATCACGCCCGCAGGTGCGGAAGGTGAAGGCCGAGCCATCATCGGTGTAATTAGGGTTGGTGGAGCCGGGTGAAATTTCGAGGATGCCGTTGTCAGTGTAAACTTTGCTGGCCGGGATGGAGGATGCTGAGCAGAAATGACCGTCAACCATCACTACGCCATCAGACACCAGCTGATTGGCGGCGGTGACGGCTTGCTTGGGGTCGCAGGCATCATCCTGCACGATTTCAACGAGTTTTTTACCGAGGACGCCGCCCTTGGCATTGATGTCGGCGATGGCTTGGTCAGCACCGACTTTTAGTTGCACGCCGAATGCGGCGTTGGAACCGGTCAGCGGGCCTGCCACACCGATTTTCGTTTGCGCCTGCGCCGGGGCGGCTGCCACGGCAAGGCCGAGTGCCAGCGTTGCTGCTGTGCAAAAAAGATATTTTTTCAAATCGCGGCTCCTGTTGTTGAATTTTAAGTGATTAAGCTTAGCCTAACTATGCAACCATTATCGGTAACATATCAATGGCCACCTTCAAGATAGGCAGCACGTATTTCGGGCCGGGCGAGCAGTTCAGCGCCGGTGCCTGCCATGGTGATGGCACCGTTGACCAGAACATAGCCGCGGTCAGCCAGCCTGAGGGCCTGATTGGCGTTTTGCTCAACCAGCAGAACCGTAAGGCCAGTTTCCTGGTTCAGCTTTTTAATCGCGCCGAAAATTTGTTTAATCACCAAAGGCGCTAAACCCAATGAGGGTTCATCAAGCAGCAGAAGTTTCGGTTTTGACATTAAGGCGCGGGCGATGGCCAGCATTTGCTGCTCACCGCCTGAAAGCGTGCCGCCGCGCTGGGCAAAACGCTCCTTCAAGCGCGGGAATAGCGTGAACATCAGGCCAAGCTGCTTGTCGTAATCTTGAAACTTGATAACCTGGCTGCCCATGAGCAGGTTTTCTTCGACGCTCATGCGCGGAAAAATCCGCCGGCCTTCGGGCGATTGCGCGATGGCGCGCCGCGCGATCTGGTGCATCGGCAGGTTGGTGATGTCCTCGCCGCGATAGATGATGCTGCCGGATTTGGCGCGCGGATTGCCGCAGATGGTCATCATCAAGGTGGATTTGCCAGCCCCGTTGGCGCCGATGAGCGTGACGATTTCGCCTTCATCAACCACCATGTTCACATCGCGCAGGGCCTGAATTTGGCCGTAAAACGTGTTAACGCCAGTAAGCGTGAGAACCGCGGTCATTGGGCGGCCGCCAGGGTTTCGGCGATGGGGGCGTCGGGGTCGTCGTCATCACCTTCACCGAGGTAAGCGGCAATGACGGTGGGATTGCTGCGGATCTCGGCGGGCGTGCCGTCAGCGATTTTCTTGCCGTGGTCGAGGACGATGATATGGTCCGAGATTTTCATAACCACACCCATGTCATGTTCGATGAGGAGCAGCGAACAGCCATCGGCACGGATTTTCAATAGCAGTTCATTGAGAGCCTGGCTCTCGCGCGGGTTCAGCCCGGCGGCGGGTTCGTCCAGACATAGTAAAACCGGGTTAGTGCACATGGCGCGGGCGATTTCCAAACGGCGTTGGGCGCCGTAGGGCAGGGAGGCGGCGGGGTCGTCTGCGCGGTCGATCAGGCTGGTGGCATCCAGCCAGTATTTGGCGCGTTCAATGGCGGCCTTTTCGGCAGCGCGATATTTGCCGAGACCAAGAATGGCGAGCACACCGAAGCCGGTAGCCGCCTGCAGTTCATTGTGCTGTGCAACAAGCAAATTTTCCAGCACGGTCATACCGCCGAACAACCGGATGTTTTGAAAGGTGCGCGCGACGCGGCCCTTTTTGGTGATGGCGTGGCCGGGCAATTTATCAAGCAGCAGCGAAGTGCCAGGTGTGTGGGCGATGGCGATGTTGCCGGAAGTTGGTTTGTAAAATCCGGTGATGCAATTGAACACCGTGGTTTTGCCGGCACCATTGGGGCCGATGACGGCGGTGATGTTGCCGCGCTTGGCATCGAAGCTGAGTGCATTGACGGCGGTGAGGCCGCCAAAGCGCATGGTGAGGTTGGTTACGGCAAGAAGCGTGTCACTCATGTTAGCCGTGCCCTTCGGAGATCATATCAGAGGTGATGATTTTTACCTTGCCGAGTGATACGGAGGGCTTACGGGTGGAAATGAAACCGCGTGGCCGCACCACCATGATGGTGACCAGCGCGATACCGAAAATCAGCATGCGATAGATTTGTAAATCCTGCAGAAGGGCGGGCACCCCGATCATCACCATGGCTGCCAACGCCACCCCAAGCTGGCTGCCAGCACCGCCAAGCACCACGATGGCCAGCACGGTAGCGGATTCGATAAAGGTGAAACTATCCGGGCTGATAAAAGCTTGCCGGGTGGCAAAGAAGCAGCCGGCAAAACCACCAAACATGGCACCGATCGCAAAGGCGGTGAGTTTGGTATTGCGCAGGTTGATGCCAAGCGAGCGGCAGGCAATTTCATCCTCGCGCAAGGCTTCCCAGGCGCGCCCTAAAGGCTGGCGGCGCAGGCGCAATGTTACCCAGTTGGTAAGCAAAGCGAGCGCCAGGATGATGTAATATAAATACGTGGTGCGCTGTGATGGGTCTGGGTCAATATGGAAAAAATCCGAGACCGTGCCGGGTCCGCCAGCCATATTGAAGGTAAGACCAAATAAGGTTGGATGCGGAATATCATAAATCCCATTGGGGCCGCCGGTGAGGGAAACCCAATTGGTGATGACGAGGCGAATAATTTCCCCGAACGCGAGTGTCACGATGGCCAGATAATCGCCCCGCAACCGCAGTACTGGAAAGCCAAGGAAGATACCCCAGCATGCCGCCAGAATGCCGCATAGCGGCAGGCATTCCCAGAAAGTGAGGTTATAATAATGTGAAAGCAAAGCAAAGCTGTAGGCGCCAACGGCATAAAACGCCACATAACCAAGGTCGAGCAGGCCGGCTAGGCCGACCACGATATTTAAGCCCCAGCCAAGCATGACGTAGGTCATGACCAGCACGCCGAGGTCGATATAGGAATTATCGATACCTGGAACCAGCGGCAGGCCGATGGCGAAAACCAGCAGAACCGGGGCGATGTATTTGCCAGATTTGGCGACGCTGGTGGCAAGTTTGGCTGCGGGCAGGCGGGTGGCGCGGTGGTCTTGCCAGAGCAGCAATAAAAAGCGGGCAACGATGGTGAGGCCGACCGCGATGGCCAGCAGGACCGGTCTGGTTGCAAGCGTGAGATCGCCTTTGACACCATCATTGAGCTTTAACCCGAGGAAGGGGCCGAACAGTAAAAACGCCACACCACCTACGATAAGAGAATCTTTAATATTGGCGACGAGGTGCTTCATCGCTTAAACTTTCTCGACATCGTTGCGGCCAAGCAGCCCGGTCGGCATGAACATCAAGACAATAGCAAGGATAGAATAAACGGCGACATCCTTGTAAGCGACGGTGGCATAGCCGGACCAGAACGCCTCGATCAACCCGATCAGCAACCCGCCGAGCACCGCGCCCGGCAGGCTGCCGATGCCGCCGAGCACTGCGGCAGTAAAGGCTTTGATGCCGGCGTTGAAGCCGATATAGAAATCAATCACGCCGTAATATAACAGGAACATCACCCCCGCTACCGCCGCCAGTGCTGAGCCGATGATGAAGGTGTAGCTGATGGTGCGGTTGGTATCGATGCCCAGCAAGGCCGCCATTTTGGCATCTTGCTCAACCGCCCGCATGGAACGCCCAAGCGGCGTTTTGGTGACGATGTAGGTGAAGATGGCGAGCGTAACCAACGTGACGACAACGATTGCGATCTGCATCCATGAAAGCTGCACCACGAAGCCATTTTCGTTCATTAATTGAATGCCGCCGGGAACCGTGACGGGGATGGCCCGCTCCAGTGCACCCTGGCTGGTTTGCACATAGTTTTCGAGCAGAATGGACATGCCAATAGCAGAGATCAGCGGGGCCAGGCGGAACGAGCCGCGCAGCGGCCGGTAGGCGACACGCTCGATTGAAAACCCGTACAAGGCGCACACGCCGGCTGACAGGAGCAGTGCTGCCAGAATGCCCATTGGCACTGAGGTAACGCCGGTGAGGGCTGTGAGCACAATGATGCCTACGAAGGCCCCCACCATGAAAACATCACCATGGGCGAAGTTGATCATGCCGATGATGCCATAAACCATTGTGTAGCCTACAGCGATCAACCCATAAATCATGCCAAGCGTTATGCCATTAACCAATTGTTGCAGCGCATACGCCATGGGGACTCCTCTATATAAGCAAGACTATGCTCATAATGGATACGACCATTGCGTATTGGTCAATGCGTATATGACAATTATGCGGCTTTTTGCTGCGCCACACTCATTGAGACCGCCGGCCTGGCAGGGGTAACCCCTGGCATGATTTGGTCTGCGACCATTTGCGCGGTGGCCGCCGAGAGTGTCCAGCCTAAGTGGCCGTGGCCGGTGTTATAGAAAACGCCAAGCTGCTTGCCGGGCTGCACACGCGGCATCATGTCTGGCATCATCGGACGCAAACCGGTCCAGGGGATGACACCCTCGGTGTTGACGCCGGGAAATAGGTGACGGGTCCATTCCACCAGCGGGCGGATCCGGTCGGCCCGAATATCGCGGTTTTCGCCGTTATATTCGGCGGTTCCGGCCACCCGCAGGCGCCCCGCGCCGAAACGGCTGGTAACGATTTTGGCCTCTTCGTCCAGCAGGCTGACCCAAGGTGCGGCCTGCCGGGATGCAGGATCATCAAGCGGGATGGTGATGGAGTAGCCTTTGACCGGGTAGATATTCACGTGGTCGCCCAGCATGGCGGCGAAACGCCGGCTAGCGATGCCGGCACAGATGACCACTGAGTCGGACTTTATAACCTCTGGGGTCGTTGCCCCGGGCGGTAAAATCCGGGTCTCAACGCCGCCTGGAACGGTGGCGATGTGCTGAACCTCAGTCTCGCTGAGGAACTTGGCGCCACGGCGAATGCAGGCGTCAGCCAGGCCGCGGGTGAATTTATGGATATCGCCAGTGGAGTCGGATGGGGTGAAAAAACCGCCATAATAGGGCTCGCTCAGGGCTGGCTCCAGTGTACGAATTTCCTGAGGGGTTACGGCGCGGCGCTCCAGCCCGCCTTCGTTGAGCAATTTGTTGACCGCTTGGGCTTTTTTGAAGGTGGATTGATCAGGGAAGACATGCAGAATGCCGCGTTGTTCATGGTCAAACTGAATATTTTCGCGCGCGGCGATGGTGAATAATTCCTGCCGGGCGGCGATGGCGAGCTTGGTTGTGGCGATGGTGTTTTGGCGGTAATGGCCAATATTGCCAACAAATTCAGCCAGCCAAGCGTATTTGTGCCAGCTTGGGCTGGGGTTGAGCAGCAATGGTGCATCTTTGCGGAACATCCACTTCATGCCTTTGACGATGGTGCTGAAACTGTTCCAAACCTCAGCGTTGCAGGCTGAAAGCTGGCCACCATTGGCGAATGATGTTTCCATGCCGGCGTAGCGTTCACGGTCTATGATTGTAACGGTGCAGCCACGGTCAAGCAAAGCGTATGCGGAGGTAACGCCGGTGATGCCGGCGCCGATAATTGTAACATGGGTCATGGGTAGAACCTTCCGCTGGACTTGTTGAGGGCAGGGGAGATCCCGGCCCGACTAGTCCCCATCTGTCCCTTTGCCTGAGAGTTTTCCGGTCCATTTACGGATCCGGGCTTCCCCTTCGGCGGGTACCTCACGTCTTCACGCTGGCACCTCTCTCCAGATTTACCTGACAACGTAGTCCTTTTGCCTGAGAGTTTCCTGGGGGGTTGCTCCGTCGGCCCTCACCCTCAGTTTGGTTCTGGGGCAAGTGTCTCCTGCGTTGCCGTAGCGGCTGTTGATTTGTAGCCCAGGGGCGATTCGGCAGTTATGCATTTTTTGCACTCTGGTTATGCGCGGAATCGAGTTTGGCCCTTTCCATCCTTGGTTTGGCTTGCTAGAGGCTATTTTCGGCGGGTGCTTAGCTCAGTTGGTAGAGCAGCTGACTCTTAATCAGCTTGTCGTAGGTTCGATCCCTACAGCACCCACCAATTCCATCCCTAGCAAAATGATGAATGGGGCGTAAGGGCGCTAGATTGCGTTGCTGAATTAGCCCATAAATGCGTTACGTTTCACGGGTAAATTAATGAGAATTGCAACATGAACATTGGGCTGGTGCGTGCGTCTCCACCACTTTAAAGCTCTTGCTTGCAGAGTGATGACGACTGGACAGATGGGAGTTGATTTCAGGCGTTCGGGATCGTGATGACGGTTTCGACGTCTCGTCTAACCAGAAAATTTTTTTTGAAGTTTGGTGTCAGTGTTTTTCTGCTCGCAATCTTAGTGGCTTTTGGCGCATTACATGCGTTAGTGCCTGGTTTGTACAAATTAATGGTTGTTAAGCTGTACGATATTAACGGTGAACCGCCATTCGCTGACTTAAGGGATATTTTGCAAGCCGGCGTTTGTTGGCGCCACGGGGTAAATGTTTACGCTCCAAGCGCCTGTTTAAATGGCGGCATATTTAATTACTCGCCGCTTTTACTTTATGTTGCAAATTTACCAATTGATGTCAGCGATCGGGTGTCCGGCGGGATTATTATGGCGCTGGTATTTATTGTTAGTGTGTCGTTATTGCCATCGGCACGGTCAACACACGAATTGTGGATAAGGTATGCTGCAGCCGGTTCTACCGCGGTTTGGTATGCCATTGAGCAAGGCAATTTGGATATTTTTCTGTTTGCGCTTGTCATGCTTGGTGTGTGGCTGTTGTGCGATAAGGGCAGGCTATCGTGGCTCAGCTATGCGCTTTTTGGATTGGTGGCCGCAGCCAAGTTTTATCCTGCGGCATTGTTTATTTTAGGTCTTAGGGAACGTCTGGTTCGGTTGATGCTGCTGGTGATGATTGCGGGTGTCGCTGCATGCTTAATTCTGATCATCCATGGCTCTGGGATTTTGCGGGTCCTTCATGCAATTCCGCTTTGCCAGCCGTTCCGAGCCACATTTGGTGCGCGCGATCTGCTCAGCGGCTTGGCATTGTTGCATGTCCTGCCTTGGCGTTCGGCGCCCCATGTCATTCGCCCATATTATCCGGACATAGCATTATCCTCCGCGCGCGGATGGCAGGATTTATTGACGGCCCTGATGAGTTTTGGAGCGTTGGCTTTGGCTTCGGTGCGCGTGAAGCATTATGCATCTGTCCTGCTCAAGATTAGTAAGCGGCGGTTAACGTTTCTCGTTGCAGGCGCATTAATTATCGTATTTTGCTTCTTTGCGGCACAAAATGTTTATTACCGCAGCATCTATTTGCTTATGTTGGTGCCTGGGTATTGGGATTTGGCCTACCCTCGCTCTGGTAAGGGCGATAGATGTGCCCGGTGGATACTGATTATGATACCAGTTTTATTGTGGGAAGCGCTCATCCGGCAAGGTATTCATGGTGTCACCCTGGTTCTATTTCCAGCCGGGTTTGAGGCGGTAGTGGCGATAATTGTCTGGCTCGTCCGGGAGTTGCTCTGGTGGTGGTTGATCATCGAGCTTATGGGATTAATTATTGCTATCGCGCATCATGAACTGCTCAGGCTTAACCGTGAGCTGCGGCACTTATGCACCAAAAATTGACGTGAGCTCGAAAAAGTTTTAGTTTTCCTATAACTTTAAACGGTTGTGGGGCCTCATGCGCGCTTCGGTTTTTGATAATTTGTTTGTCCTCGAGATGGCGAACAACCATTTGGGTGATGTTTCCCGCGGTTTAAAGATCATCTCTGATTATGGAAAAGTGGTTCGCTTTAACGGCGTCCGTGCGGCCATGAAATTTCAATTCCGTGATGTGGACAGATTTATCCATAAAGATTTCCGGAACCGGACAGATATTCGCTACATTAAAAAGACCTTAGACACGCAGCTATCGTGGGCCGAATATCATGAAATGGTCAATGCTGTCCGCCAATCAAGCATGATAACAATGGCAACGCCGTTCGATGAGGTTTCGGTTGATAAATGTGTCGATCTTGGAATACAAATTTTAAAAATTGCTAGTTCTGATATTAAAGACTGGTTTTTAATTGAGAAAATTGCAAAAACCAAAAAACCAGTAATTATCTCAACCGGTGGCTCGTCACTGCGGGATCTTGATGATGTTGTGTCGTTTTTTGCCAAGCGAAATATTCCTTTGGCAGTTAACCATTGCGTGTCTATTTACCCGGCTGAAGATTATGAGGTTGACTTGAACCAAATTGATTTTTTAAAGGCGCGCTACCCTGACAATGTGATTGGTTATTCAACCCATGAATACCGCGATTGGCGGGATTCAACGCTGATCGCTTACGCCAAAGGTGCACGGACGTTTGAGCGGCATGTGGATATTGATGCCGGTGGCATTGCTGTCTCGCCGTACTGCTCGTTGCCCGAGCAGGTGGATGCTTGGTTTAAGGCATTTATGAAGGCCGAAGAAATGTGTGGCGGCTCCGGTGTTACCAAGCGCATTCCCCCCGAGAAAGAGATTCGTTATCTGGATGCCTTGGTTCGGGGTGTATATGCAAAACGTGATCTGCCGCCAGGGCACATTCTGAATGACGAATCTGTTTATCTGGCGGTGCCTTTGCAGAAGGGCCAAATATCATGCCGTGAGATGATGTCTGGCGAGGTTCTGCTTACAGCCGTTGCAAAGGACGGCGCGATTGCGTTCCGTGATATTGATAGTCCTTATGCGGCAGATTCGCATTTGGCAAAGCTTATTGAACAGCGCGGCATTGACCCGGAGCCGCAAGACCCTGCTGTAATTGTGAACATGCCAAGCCGTGGTTAGCGCATTTAAATATTACAGCTGCTGCATTGCTCATTTTGAAATAAGCCACAATGCGGGTTGCTGACTATATTGCACAAGGCCTGGTGCGCCACGGCTTGCGACACGTGTTTATGGTAACCGGCGGTGGGGCCATGCACTTAAATGATGCCTTGTCACGCAACCAATCACTATCAGCGATTTGTTGTCACCATGAGCAAGCCTGTGCCATGGCGGCAGAAGCCTACTGCCGTTTGAATGGCCTGACGGCGGTGGTAAATGTTACCACCGGCCCTGGCGGTATTAACGCACTAAATGGCGTTTATGGGGCGTACACTGATTCCATTGGTATGGTTGTTATCTCAGGGCAAGTGAAGCGCGAAACCATGATAGGCAGTTATAATTTGCCGTTGCGCCAACTGGGTGACCAGGAAGTTGATATTATCAATATGGTGAGTGGTATTACCAAATATGCTGTGGTGCTGCGTGAGCCTAATGATGTGCGTTATGTGATGGAAAAAGCTCTGCATCTGGCGCGTTCAGGTAGACCGGGGCCGGTTTGGATTGATGTGCCGGTTGATGTGCAAGGTGCGCTTATTGACCCTGCTGCGTTGCGCGGTTTTGAGCCTGGTGAACAACCAGAAGTTGGGTTGCAGGGCCATGATTTGCGCGAGGCCGCACAGGCTGTGGCTGCGGCGCTGATGAGTGCTGAACGGCCTATCATTATGCCAGGGACCGGGGTGCGGATTTCTGGCGCTTATGATGATTTTTTGAGGCTGGTAGAACGCTTAAAGTTTCCGGTGGCCACCGCTTTTAATGCGCATGATGTGTTGCCGGATGACCATGATTGTTACGTTGGTCGTCCGGGCACAGTGGGGGACAGGGCCGGAAATTTTGCCGTACAGAATGCTGATTGTGTTTTAATTTTGGGGTGCCGGCTAAACATTCGCCAAATTAGTTACAACTGGCAGGCTTTTGCACCGCGCGCTTACCGTATTTTAGTGGACATTGATGCGGCTGAACTCGCTAAGCCCACATTGTCAATTGAGATGCCTGTGCATGCGGACTTAAAATTATTTTTGCCGATGCTGTTGGCTGAGCTGCAAATATTTGAACGCTCAGCACCTCAGGCGGCGTATTTAGAATGGTGCAAAGCGCGTAAAGAGCGCTATAAAGTTGTTACACCAGCCTATAAATTAACCAATCATCCAGTTAATCCCTACGTGTTTGCTGACCTTTTGTTTGATGTTCTTGCTGAGGATGACGTGGTGGTAACAGCCAATGCAACGGCATGTGTGACAACATTTCAGGCGGCCAAGCTGAAAGCTGGCCAGCGATTATTTTCAAATTCCGGCAGTGCGTCAATGGGGTATGATTTACCAGCTGCGATTGGTGCAGCATACGCAGCGCCTGAGCGGCGGATTGTTTGTTTGGCGGGTGATGGCAGCATTATGATGAATTTGCAGGAATTGCAGACCATTATTGCCAATAATTTGAATATCAAAATATTCCTGTTGAATAATTCAGGGTATAGTTCAATCCGGCAAACGCAGGTGGCGTATTTTTCAGATAATATGTTTGGTTGTGATGCGCCAAGCGGGGTTACATTCCCAGATTTTCGGCGTATTGCGGCAGCGTTTGGGTTTGAATGTGACCTGATTATGCAACATGCTGATATGGCGGCGGCCATTGCAGCGGTATTGAACCGGCCAGGACCGCAATTTTGTGAGGTTATGCTTGATCCAGAGCAGGTATTTTCACCCAAATTATCATCGCGCAAGCTTGATGATGGGCGGATGATTTCATCACCGCTGGAAGACATGGCACCGTTTTTGTCGCGCGAGGAGTTGGCGGAGAACATGCTATGGTCGAACGATGAGTAGCAATGCTTTGCCGCTACGGGGCGTGAAAGCGGTAATTCTGGCGGGGGGGCGTGGGTCCCGGTTGTCGGAAGAGACAGATAGCAAGCCAAAGCCGATGGTGGAAATTGGCGGGCGGCCTATTTTATGGCACATCATGAAAATTTACGCGCAATATGGTGTCGAAGATTTTATTATCTGCCTTGGCTACAAAGGTGCTCGGATTAAAGAGTATTTTTTCCATTATAATTTGCATTCCAGCGATCTGACGATTGACCTGCGGTCAGGTATTACCATCCATCAAAGTGAGGCTGAGGATTGGCGTGTGACGTTGGTGGAGACCGGCATTGAGACGCAAACGGGTGGCCGGCTCAAGCGGATTGAAAAATATCTGGGTGATGATGCGTTGTTTTGCATGACCTATGGTGATGCGGTGGCCGATATTGATATTCGGGCAGCGCTGGAATTTCATCGCGCTCATGGTAAATTGGCAACCGTAACCGCCGTGCGGCCGTTGGCGCGGTTTGGTGCGCTACGGTTGGAAGGTGATGCGGTTGAGCGGTTTGAGGAAAAGCCGGTTGAGGAATCTGGCCTGATTAGCGGCGGTTTTTTTGTATTATCCCCCAAGGTGCTGGATTTGGTTGCGAACGACGCGACTTTGTGGGAGCGCGAGCCGATGGAACAGCTGGCAAGCCAAGGTGAGTTGATGGCGTATCGGCATGGCGGGTTTTGGCAGCCTATGGACACGCTACGCGACCGCTTGTTGTTAGACCAGCTTTGCCAGGAAAACCGTGCGCCCTGGATGACGTGGCTAAAGGATTAAAACGCCATTTTTTTTGATACGCTAGAGTTTGTGGGTGATGTGCGCGAGGCATTATTGTCGCGTGATGCGCATGTGGTTGTAACAGGGGCGAGCGGCTGGCTTGGGCAGGCAGCGCTTGAGATGTTGGAGGCTGTTTACGGCCCGCATTTGCAAAGCCGCGTCACGGCGTTTTGCAATACAGCAAAGAGTATTACACTGCGTTCAGGCACTGTGCTTGCCGCGCGGCGCTTTGCTGATCTGGCGCATATTGAACTGCCACAGTCGATTATTTTGCATTGTGCGTTTTTAACCAGAGAACATGCCCAACTGCAGCCTTTGGAAATTTATGCTGCGGCCAACCGTGGCATTCGCGAGACCATGCTGCGTGCCATTGCACGCAACGGCGCGCTAGGGGTTTTTGTGCCATCCTCAGGGGCGGTGTACCGGGCTGACCGTTCATTGGAAACAGACCAGGCGGTTAACCCCTATGGTGTGTTGAAACGCGAAGATGAGAAGGCTTTTACTGAAATTGCCCAGCGGCTGGGGTTTCAGTGTACGGTTTTGCGGGTCTTTAATTTATCAGGCCCGTTTATCAATAAAATTTCGTCTTATGCATTGGCATCAATTATTCATGATGTTCATTCTGGCGGCCCTATAAGGTTGCGGGCTGATGTGCCGATTTGGCGCTCATACGCAGCGGTTGATGATGTTATGAATGTGGCTGTGGCTGCATTGCTGCGCGGTGAACACCAGGCGCCGTTTGATACCGCAGGGGATGAGACCATTGAAATTAGCGATTTGGCCAGACGCGTTGCGATGCTGATGGGGCGGCCTGATGTGCCAATAATCCGCCCAGAGCTTACCGCCGAAGGAAAGAGTTTTTATGTGGGTGCTGGTGACGTGTTTTTCGCCAAGGCCCAGGCAGCCGGGTTGGCACTCATGCGGCTGGATGCGCAAATAACCAGCACTGCGGCTTATTTAACAACAACCAGGGTTGAATAAACCAGAGGCACTACAAGGCGGCCCCGCAAAGCAGCCCCGCCCTTGCCCCTATTGAGTGTTGGGCAGCGAACGGCCAAAAGCATTTTTATGGCGTCTCCTCCTTTATTGTTGCTAACTGATATTCGGGTCACTTTGGGCTCCATTCCGCTGCTGGATGGCGCTGGGATTGGGGTGAGTGCGGGGGAGCGGATTTGCTTGGTGGGGCGTAATGGCTCTGGCAAATCCACCTTGTTGAAAATCGCATCGGGTGAAATTGCCTTTGATGGCGGCACACGGTTTTTACAGCCCGGCACCACCATGCGCTATTTGCCGCAGGAGCCGGATTTATCAGCCTTTGCCAATACTATGGCCTATGTTGAGGATGGTCTGGGCCCAAATGATGACCATTACCGGGCGCGTTACTTGCTTGAGCAGCTTGGCCTTACCGGGTTGGAAAAACCCGCCAATCTTTCAGGCGGAGAAGCCCGCCGTGCCGCTTTGGCGCGCACCCTGGCACCGGAGCCTGATTTACTGCTGCTGGATGAGCCGACTAACCATTTGGATTTGCCTGCGATTGAGTGGCTGGAATCTGAGTTAAAGTCGCTCCAGGCTGGGATTGTGCTGATTAGCCATGATAGGCGTTTGCTGGAGAAACTCTCACGCAGCATTGTGTGGCTGGACCGTGGGCAAACCCGCAGGCTGGACCAAGGATTTGCGCATTTTGAAACCTGGCGTGATGAGGTTTTAGAGCAAGAGGAAACCGAATTTCATAAATTGGGCCGTAAAATTGCTCGTGAGGAAGACTGGTTGCGCTATGGTGTTACCGCGCGGCGCAAGCGCAATGTAAAGCGCGTGGCGGATTTGGCGGCCCTGCGCCGTGCCAAGCGCGAGCATAATAAACAAGATTCCGCTGCCAAAATGGGTGCAGCGGATGCCGGAATATCAGGTAAGTTGGTTGTGGTAACCGAGCATGTTTCAAAATCATACAACAGCCGCCCGATTATAAAAAACCTTACCACGCGGGTTTTGCGCGGTGACAGGTTGGGGATTGTAGGGCCGAACGGGGCTGGCAAATCAACGCTGTTGAAGTTGTTTTTGGGCATTGAAATCCCTGATGAGGGGCTGATTAAGCTTGGCACTAATTTGAATGTGATCACGCTGGACCAGGGCAGGGCGGCGCTCGACCCGGTTGTCTCGCTGGCCAATACCCTGACCGGCGGTAAAACGGATATGGTGCAGGTGGGTGACCAGAGCCGCCATGTGATTGGTTACATGAAGGATTTTCTGTTCAAACCCGAGCAGGCGCGCACCCCGGTTGGCACGTTATCAGGCGGTGAGCGTGGCCGGTTGTTGCTGGCGGCAGCTTTGGCGAAGCCTTCTAATTTGCTGATTCTAGATGAGCCGACCAATGATTTGGATTTGGAGACACTAGACCTTCTGCAAGAAATGCTTGGGGAATACCCGGGCACCATACTGCTAGTTAGCCATGACCGGGATTTTCTGGACCGGGTAGCAACTTCAACTCTGGCGTTTGAGGGCAATGGCCACTGGGTGGAATATGCCGGGGGTTATTCTGACATGATCGCCCAGCGTGGTGAGGCTGCGGCCAAGCCTGATGCCGCGAAGCCAAAAACCGCAGCCCGCACGGCGGCATTGCCGCAGACCGCGGGGGCAGCGAAATTATCATTCAAAGAACAGCATGAGCTGAAAAACCTTACAGCGACGATGATAAGTTTGCAGGCAGAGATTGCCAAACTTGAAACCACACTGGCGCAGCCGGGGCTGTATAATAAAGATATTAAAAAATTTAAGGCTGCCAGTAATGCGCTAGCCGAGGCGCAAGCCAAACTGGCCACTGCTGAAGAACGCTGGCTGGTATTGGAAGTTTTGCGCGAAGCCTCATAGCGGTTAGAACCTAAAAAGGCTCCTCTGAATACCAGAGGAGCCTTTTTGTTGTGCCGCGATTGGCTTGGTTGGAGCAGATTTAGTTAGATTTTGCCGGAGCCATTGCAGGTGCCGCTGGTGATGCCGCTGCCGGTGCCATTGCAGCTGGCGCAGCCGGCACGGCGTTGGCAGCTGGCGCTGCTGGGGCTGTTGCGGCGGCGGGGTTTGCAACTTCGGTAGGGTTAGTTTTTGGGCGGGGGTTAAAGTCAGCGGGGATGTTGTTGGGAATACCCTGCGCGATGTCAGTTGGTATGATGCCAATGGCCTTGCAGCCCTGGTTGCCATAGGGCGGGATGGCGGAAACCACATCATCAGACATTTCAGCATAGGCCGCCGGCAGCGGGGCGGATTTGCCTTGCAGGCGGGCAGGGTCAAACGCTGAGAGTAAATCGCCAACGCCTGGGGTGTGGTCATCCGCGGGGCCAAGATATGCCTGCTGGAACATTTTCTCACCAGCTTGCTCGGCCTGCGCTTCATCGGGCAGATCAGCGAGTTTCGGTAAGTTATATAGCATGTCAATGAACTTAATCACGCTGGCATGGTCACCACTTTCATGGCTGACCTCATGCGCCCGCGCGTAGGGTGAGATCACGATCAGCGGAATGCGTGGGCCGCGTGAAAGCGGCAGACCTTGCGGGTCAAATTCCACAAAATCAGGGGCCACATGGTCATAATCACCCTCGGATTCATCGTAGGTGATGATGATGGCGCTCTGGGCCCAGTATTTGCTGTGGGCAATGGCATTAACGGTGCGGGCGACCATGGCTTCTGAGAGCGCGCTGTCAGCGTAGCCGGGGTGATCATCATCGCCCTGGAAGTTATGCTGCACGGCGGGATCATCAAAAGCGGGCTTCAGGCCTGCAATATTTTTGAACCCACCGCGCAGATAATAAACCCCGTTGGTGGGTGCTAGTTTGTTGGCGGCAATATCCGTGAAAAAGTCACCCAGCCCGTGCATATGCGCGGTCATTTGCGGGTTGTTGGCCACATAACCGAAATATTGCGGGCCGTTATGGTGGCCGATGTAGCTGCTATGTGAACCATCTGATGGTGCATCGGGCTTGTCAGTTGGTTCATGGTCATAGCCTTCCTCGTACCAGCCCCAGGGGAGCTGGGCGGCGTGGCTGGCGGCAATGGCCGGAATATCTTTTTGCACATCGGCAAGGTCAGCCGCGTCCGTATCAGTTTTGGTAACTGATTTTACTTTCACTCCCGCCATGGTCAGCGGCAGGCTGGCGTAGGTCTGGTTGATTTGGATTGGCAATTTATCCTTCGGGTTCATCGGCTGGCCGCTTTTGTCAGTTGCGGATGCCGAACCCCAAAGCGGGTCATCATCAGATACCACGGGCTCACCGGCACCTTTGCCAAGCCCTTTGGAACCCAGCGCTTCATCAGGGTGCTTGACCCATTGGGTTTCACCGGTTTGGCCGGCGATCATGGCGATGGCGTTGGGGGTTGAGGGCCCAATGGTGTGCTGGAAAATATTATCAAACAACACAAAGCGGCTGGCGTAATCCCACATGAAGGGAATGGTGTCACAATCCTCATAGGCCATATCAAGCTCGCCATATTGCTTGGCCATGAGAGATGGGGTTTTTGCGCCCGGCTTGATATATTTTTGCTCCTCAACCAGCGCGAAGCGGTCCATCAAAGCTTTTTTATTCACCACATCCATTTTTTCGCCCATGTTGATGTGGGCATGGTCAACATCATCAAGGTCAGCGGCGTGTTGGTCCGGGCCGAGACGGAAGGGTGAGATGGTGCCCATGGTGCCATCAACATTTTCAATCGGCTGGGTGAAACCTGGGGTTTGTGCCGCAGGTTGGCTGAACAAGCCGTTGGCACCGGGGAAGCTGCCGAAATAGGAATCAAATGAGCGGTTTTCCTGAAAGATGATGAAAACATATTTCACATGCTTGCGCAGCAGTGCGAGTTCCTGCGCTTGTGAGAGTTTTGGCTCATGCGCGGTTTTGATCATGTAGGGTACCACCGCCGCCGGGCCATCCGGCTGCGGGGTTACGCTGGCAATATCAGCAAACGCCAGCGGCGCTTGCAGCATGGCGGTTGCTGCCACAAAGGCAGTGAATTGTTTAAGGATGTGACGAAGCGACATTGGTTTGCTCCTGAATGATGGTTGCTACTGTTTGTGCCCAAGCTGTTTGACCGGCAGGGGTGGCGCCCCGCACCGGGTTGTCACCAAGGTTGTCGGGTAAAATAATATCGTTTTTACGTGCGCCATCTTCATTGGCACGCAGGCCAATCAACAGGCTTTTGCGGGCCGTAATGGCATCGCAGCGGTGGGCCACGTAAGCATCATGCATTTCATCTGTTTCCTGAAACACGAATTCACGCAGCGCGATGTGATGGGCGGCGAAATAGGCTGTTAGATTAAAATCTTCGGGTGAGCCTGGTTCCACGCAGATGCTGGCATTTGCAAGGTCAGCAGCGGTGCGCACCTTTGAACCATCAGGGACCATAAGGGCTTGATAGTCATTAAAAATAACCGGCCCAACATTATAACCTTTGGCGATATCACCGGCGGGCACAAAGATCAGGCTTTTTTGATTGTCAGGGGGGGGAGTGTCAGAATCCTGTAAAATTGGCGTGAAAACGGATGTTTCGCCTGCTGCTGAGGCCACATCCTGGCAAAGGCTGATTTCAAGGCCAGACCAAGTGCCGTTAACATCAGGGTAAGCCAGACCGGGTGCCACCACGCCACCGCACGGCATGACTTTTGCCAAGGCCGGTGTCACCAGTAACGTGAAGAATAAAGCTAGCAGCCATCTCATGGCTCTGCTTTACAGCGGCGCCGTCATTACGGGGAGGTGGGATACGTGACAGTTTTGTAAAAGCTGTATGCCCCGGCTTAGTCTTTTTTATCTACGTAGGGGTTATCAGTGCCGCGCAATAGCAAGCGGATCGGTACGCCGGGCATTTCAAACGCATCACGTAGGTTGTTCACCAAATAGCGGTGGTAGGTATCAGGCGTTTGTTCAGCCCGGGTGCCAAACAGCGCGAAGGTTGGTGGGCGGGCTTTAACCTGCGTGATGTAGCGCAGCTTCAAACGCCGGCCCTCCACCAGCGGCGGTGGAAAGCGCTCCAGCGCATGTTCAAACCAGCGGTTCAGCGCACTGGTGGGAATGCGCTTGTTCCAAAGCTCATAAGCGGCGCGCAGGGCCGGGTAGAGTTTATTCATCCCCTCACCGGTTTCAGCGGAGATGGGGATAATCACAATCCCTTTCATTTGGCTAAGCGAGATTGAGATACGGTCAATCACCTGTTGGCGTGCCGCACCACGGTCTTCTACGGCATCCCATTTGGTGAGTGCCACAATACAGCCACGGCCTTCACGTTCGATCAGACGGGCGATGTGCAAATCCTGCTCGTCAATGCCGCGCGTGGCATCAATGGCTAGTACCACCATTTCAGCGCGCTTAAGCGCCTCAATAGCGGATGAGGTGGACATGCGCTCCAACCCTTCATCAACCTTGGCGCGTTTGCGCAAACCGGCTGTGTCAACCAGCCGGTAGAGTTTTTCATCAGGGCCGGTAAATTCCTCGGCGATGGAGTCACGTGTTAATCCGGGTTCAGGGCCGGTGATAACCCGTTGGGCACCCAGCAGATGGTTCATCAAGGTTGATTTGCCCGCATTGGGGCGGCCAACAATGGCAAAATGTAGGGGTAAATCTTCGCCGGTTGGTTCTTCATCAATGTCCGGTGGGGGCGGCAGACGATCAGCGATTTCGCGCATCAAATCGTAAACGCCCTCATTATGCTCAGCGGAGATGGCCACGGGTTCACCCAGCCCAAGCTCAAACGCTTCCATGGCGGCAGCCGCACCACCGCGACCCTCAGCTTTGTTGGCCACCACCAACACCGGCTTGCCGGAGCGGCGCAGCCAGGTGGCGAAGTAACGGTCTTCGGGGAGTAAGCCGGTACGCACATCATAACAAAACAAAATCAATGCCGCGTCATCGATCGCGGCACCGGTGGAGGCACGCATGCGCCCCGGCAGCGTATCAGGTGCGGCTTCTTCCAGTCCTGCCGTGTCCACCAGCAAAACCTTAGTGCCTGCTAATGTGGCCTCGGCTTCCTTGCGGTCGCGCGTTACCCCGGGGGTGTCAGCCACCAGGGCGAGGCGTTGGCCGACTAGCCGGTTGAAAAGTGTGGATTTCCCCACATTCGGGCGGCCGGTAATGACGACTTTAGGCAACATAACATTGGTTCAGATCAGCTATAAGCGGTGAGTGTGGCGTTGCGGGTGAGCAACAGCATAGCCCCCCCAACAGCGATGGGCGCCATGTCAGCTGGGCCGCTGATGGTGGTGGTGGCGGTAATGATGCCCTGTTGAGCATCAACCATGGCGATTTCGCCATGGTCATTGGTGAGAACCAGCAGGCCGTTTATCATGATAGGGCCAGCCCAGATGATCGGGTTTTTCTGCTTCTTCATGTTTTTGAAGGGCGGCAGTTGCAGGGTCCAACTCACCAGCCCGTCATCGGCATGCACGGCGGCCAATATCTGGTCGGTGGTGAGCACAAACACGAAGCCACCAGCGGCACAGATGGCTTGATTCCCCGCCGCGCTATGCTCCCAGACCTTGGCACCGGAATGCAAATCCACTGCCTGCATTGAGCGCCCCAGGCCAATGGCGTAAACTACGTCGTTGGCGATGACCGGGGGAGCTGCGATATCGGAAAAATCCAGCGGGCTGGATTGGCCGAGCGTTGAGGCAAAGCTTTTTTCCCAAATCGGGGTGCCGGAATTGGCGTCCAGTGCCGCTAATGTCCCGGAGGAAAAGCCGGCGACCAGAATGCCGGAACTGTACGCAGGGGCGCCGCTAACGGCCACTGAGGCTTTGCTGTCGCCGACCTTACCGATAAAGCGCCAGCTTGGCGTGCCGGTGGCCGCATTGAAGGTGAGCAGCAGATCATTCTGGGTAACCAATGAGACAATACCGCCGGCGATGGTGGGAGCTGAGCGGGCTGGGAAGTCGAGCGGCTGGCGCCATTTTATGTTGCCGCTGGCGGGGTCAAGCGCCAGTAGCTCGGCGTAACCGGTGGTGGCGTAGAGGATACCCCCATCGTAACCAAGCCCGCCGCCGATGTTCAGGACCGTTGCATGTTTTGGCCGCGTGTTGGTGTGCCAGATTTGGCCACCGCTGGCAGCCGAAAGTGCCGTGACATTGCCGTTCGCATCCATGGCAAATACCTTGCCTTCGGCGGCAACCGGGCTGGCCTGTAATGGCTGCCGATAGCCGCCGCCCTGGCCGATATTGGCACGCCATGCCTGGGCAAGCCCGCGTGGTCCGGCCAGATTGCCGGTGGCATGGGCGGGGTTGGCATCGGTTTGCGGCCAGTTTTGCAGGCTGACAGATGCTGGAACGGAGACCGCAGGTGCGGTGAGCGATTTTTCAAGCGGTCCTGAGACAGCGACAACGGGAATTTCGTCTCCCGCCGGCAGGATTTTTTTGGTATCGCCGCAGGCCGCCAAGCCTAATGGCAACAAACCAACTGGCATCATGAGCGCGGCGCGGCGCCCTACTGTTTTTGTCATGATTTGATTATCCGTTCAGCTTGGCTAAGAGCCCATTGGCACGGTTACGAACCGCCTCCGGAGCGTTGGGGTCGGAAGAAATCTGGGAGAACAGGGCCTTGGCCTGGTCGGTTTTGCCCTCGTGCAGATAAAGTAACGCCTGGGTTTCTTCGGCGAGCGCGTGATAAGGGTTTTCTGGGGCAGAGAGAGGTTGCAGACGGGCGGCAACGGCATCATTCGGCGCGGTGCCCAGCGCATGTTGCGCCCAGAGCAAGTTGCCTAAATCACGCAACAGCGGGTCCGCGCCAGTGTCAGCCCCAACCTGGTTCCACAGCGCATCGGCGGCGTCTGTCTGGCCGGCATCCTGGTACAAAGCTGCGGCGCGCAATGTGGCCAGTGCGCGATAGCCAGGCTGCGCAGTAGCGGCAAAATTGACCAGGGCCTTGGCGTCAGCCACCCGTTGGTCGTTGGTAATGCCGGTGCCCTGGGCGTCAATCTGATCGGTCAAAGCGATAAAGCTGATGGCCGCCTGGTCATTTTGCCGTTTCTGGTAATATTGCCAGCCCTGCTGGGCGCCAACCCCGGCCAGCACCAACAAAGCCGCACCGATCAGTAGGCTGGCGTAGCGTTTCAGCAGGTTTGCCGCCTGCTCCGCCCGTAAATCCTCTGAAACTTCGTCAAAAATATCAACCACGCGGACTCAACCCTTTATTTACGCTGCCAGACCATAGCCGTGCGTGAGACGCTATACAACGAGGCGGCTCAAACGATCAGCCACCCGGTTACGCCCCAATAAAGGCAACAACACCGTCATTTCCGGACCCTGCTCTTCGCCGGTGAGGGCGAGGCGTAGCGGATGATACAATGCCCGGCCTTTGGCACCGCTTGCTGTGGCAATTTCCGCTACCCAGGGCTTCCAAGTGGTTTGATCCCAAGGGTCTGGTGGCAGCACCTGCAATGCGGCCTTAATCACGCCGATGTCTTCCACGCTCAGATTCGGCGGGGCGATATCGCCGGCGGCCACGTCCCACCATTGGCGGGCTTCGGTCAGCATATCGAGATTGCCGCGCACCGCCAGCCAGAATTCTTCAGTGGCACCCTCGGGCAGGCGGCTGTGCACGGCGGCAAAATCCATGCCGTGCAAGATTTTACGGTTCAGGGCGAGCAGTTGCTTGGGGTCGAAGCGGGGTGATGAGCGGCCAAAGTCATTGATGTTAAAAGCGGCGGCCAGATCATCAAGGCTTAGTGGCGCGGGGTCTTTGTTGGTGCCAAGACGGGCCAAATAGGCTGTGATGGTGGCGGCCTCGATGCCGTCCTTGCGCATGGCACGCAGCGAGACACTGCCGAGCCGTTTGGATAATTTGCCGCCATCACCATCACTGATCAAAGGTAAATGCGCAAAACGCGGTAACGCAGCGGTATTTATGGCCTGGAACAGGTCAATTTGTACGGCGGTATTGGTAACATGGTCTTCGCCACGAATGATGTGGGTGATTCCATGGTCAACATCGTCCACCACTGATGTGAACGTATATAAAGGTGTGTCATCGGCACGGATCAGCACCGGGTCAGAGACGGTGGCGAGTTTTACGGTTCGGCTGCCCAGCACCAAATCCTGCCAAGCGGCGGCACCATCAGAGAGTTTAAAGCGCCAATGCGGGCGCTTACCGGCGGCTTCGGCCGCGGCGCGTTGTTCTGCGGTGAGGCTGAGGCTGGCGCGGTCATATACCGGGGGGAGCTTACGTTTAATAAGGGCTGCGCGTTTGGCGGCCAGCTCATCTTCATTTTCAAAACACGGGTAGAGCCGGCCGGCGGCCTTCAGGGTTTCGGCAACTTCCATGTAGCGGGCCGAGCGCAGTGATTGTTTGTCAGTGGAATCCCAGGTCAGCCCCAACCAATGCAGATCATCATAGATGCCTTGCTCATATTCCGGCCGACCGCGCTCAGTGTCAGTATCATCAAGGCGGAGCAGGAAATGCCCGCCTTGGCTGCGGGCGAACAGGAAATTAACCAACGCCGCGCGGGCGTTGCCAACATGCAGATAGCCGGTGGGGCTGGGGGCGAAACGTACTTTTACCATAGCCGGGGGTTAGCCCATTATGGCCGATACGGAAAGGTAAGCCATGCGCGCCACTGGCACCGTGGCAAAACATGCCGTGATAAACCAGAAGGTTAGCCAGCCTCGCCGGGTTTTTTATAGGGGCTATCCTCGGCCATTGCTGCCATGGCGCGCTGCATGGCGGGGCGCTCACCTTCAAGAAAGTCGGCGACCGCGTTTGAAAGCCCCTGATGGGCAATCCAATGGGCGGAAAAGGTGGGTTTGGGGGTGTAGCCGCGTTGGATTTTATGCTCGCCCTGGGCGCCGGCTTCAACCCGTTGCAAGCCGTGGGCAATGGCATAGTCAATGGCTTGGTAATAACAAAGCTCAAAATGCAGGAACGGCACATCCTCAGTGCTGCCCCAGTTGCGGCCATAAAGCGCCTCGCTGCCCCGCAGGTTAAGTGCCCCGGCGATGGGCTTGCCGTCACGCTCTGCGATCATCAGCACCACTTTATCGCCCAAACGCTCGCCCAGCAGGCTGAAAAAATCACGTGTCAGGTAAGCGCCGCCCCATTTGCGGTCCACCGTGGAGAGGTAAAATTGGTAGAACGCATCCCAAACGGTAGCGGTTAGCTCCGCTCCGCTCAGGGCCTTGATGGTCAGCCCAGTAGCGGCATCGCGCCGTTCGCGTTTAATGGCTTTGCGTTTGCGTGACGATAAGGCGGCCAGAAAATCATCGAATGTTTGGTAGTTATGGTTATCCCAATGAAATTGCGTGCCAAGCCGCTGCATCCAGCCGTGCTGGCCAAGTTCATCCCACTCAGATTCAGTGCAAAAGGTTAAATGCACAGAGGAGCAACCAAGTTCCTTGGTGGCCTGAATCAACGCTTCGCCCATGGCGGCCACTGGAAAGCCGGGGCGGCAAAGCAGACGCGGCCCTGGCACGGGGGAAAATGGCACGGCTACTTGTAGTTTTGGGTAATAGCGGCCGCCAGCTTGTTCCAGCGCGTTGGCCCAGGCGTGGTCAAACACGTATTCGCCGTAGGAATTGGTTTTGGCGTAGGCAGGCGCCACCGCAGCAATCTCGCCAAACTGGTCCTTCAACACGGCATGGCGCGGGTGCCAGCCAGAGCGCTTGCCGACCGAGCCGCTATCTTCGAGGGCTGATAAAAAACCATATGAGACAAAGGGGTTGTCATTGCCAGCACAGGTATCCCAAGCCGCTTCACCTATTTCGGCGATGGCGGAATGCAGGCTAAGTGTCAATTTTGATGGATCGTCACGCATGGCTTACCATATGCCATCAGTATTCACTTTCGCCAGTACAGAAGGAACATTCATGGCCGACGGACAAATTGCCACCCCCGCACGAAAAGCCATCCGTTTGGCGGATTACACCCCGCCGGTATTTTTGGTTGATGATGTATCTCTGGATTTCAATCTGGCGCCGGAAGTCACCCAAGTAACCGCTGTTTTAAAAATTCGCCGCAAGGTGGCTGGCCCGCTGGAGCTGGATGGACGGCAGTTGGCGTTGCTCTCTGTTAAACTGAATGGCGAGATATTGGGCGATAACCGCTACACGCTGAGCCCCGGCAAATTGATCATCCCGGATGTGCCCGATGAGTTTACGCTGGAGACAGTGGTAAATATCGTACCGGCGCAAAACACCGAGCTTTCAGGTTTATATATGTCAGGCGCTGGGTTTTTTACCCAGTGTGAGCCGGAAGGGTTTCGCAAAATCACCTACTTCCCGGACCGGCCTGATGTGATGTCGCGCTATTCAGTGACACTGCATGCCGACCCGGCGAAATACCCGGTATTGCTTTCTAACGGCAATAAAGTGGCGCAGGGTGAGGAGGATGGCAAAATTTGGGCGCGGTTCGTCGACCCGCACCCCAAGCCGGCTTATTTATTCGCACTGGTGGCGGCTGACCTGGTGGCGGTGAAGGATGAGTTAACCACCATGTCGGGCAAAAAAGTTGAGCTGGGGATTTATGTGCAGTCCGGCGAGGAATCCCGCTGTGGCCATGCGATGGCGGCGGTAAAATCCGCAATGAAGTGGGATGAGGAACGCTTTGGTCTGGAATATGACCTGGATGTTTTCAACATTGCCGCGGTTTCAGATTTCAATGCCGGGGCGATGGAAAATAAGGGTTTGAATATTTTCAACACCGCTTACGTGCTGGCTAGCCCTGAGACTGCCACGGATGGCGATTTTCAGGGTGTGGAGCGCGTGATTGCGCATGAGTATTTCCATAACTGGACAGGTGACCGGGTAACCTGCCGGGACTGGTTTCAGCTTTCATTGAAGGAAGGGCTGACGGTGTTCCGTGACCAGGAATATATGTCGGACCAGTTTAGTGCCGCAGTGAAACGAATCGCCGATGTGCGGATGCTGCGCACCACCCAGTTTCGTGATGATGCCGGACCGTTGGCGCACCCGGTGCGGCCTGCGAGTTACCTGGAGATAAATAATTTTTACACCACCACCATTTACGAGAAGGGTGCGGAAGTGGTGCGCATGTATCGCACGCTGATTGGCCATGAGGCATTCCGTAAAGGGTTTGATGCTTACATCGCCAATAATGATAATTCAGCCGCTACGGTGGAGGATTTTCTGGCGGCCATGCAATCAACGTCGGGCATTGATTTATCGCAGATCATGACCTGGTACGAGCAGGCCGGTACACCCGAGATTAGTTTTGAAGAGCATTATGATGCCCGGACGCGGCGCTTTACCCTGACCCTGCGCCAGCACACCAAGCCAACGCCGGGCCAGCTGGAGAAGCAGCCGTTTTTGATACCGGTGGCCATGGGGCTGCTGAACCCAACCGGTGAGGAGGGTATGGCGGATTTGCTGATTTTAGATAAGGCTGAAAAGACCTTTACCTTTATCAATATCCCCGCACCGCCGGTGCCATCGCTGTTCAGGAATTTTTCGGCGCCGGTGAAATTGCTAGGCCAAAGCCGGGAGCGTTTGGCATTTCTGGCCGCGCACGATACTGATATGTTTAACCGTTGGGATGCGTTGCAGCGCTATGCCACTTTATGCCTGCTGGATGCGATTGCGGATTATCAGGCAAATAAGCCATTCGTGCTCGATACAGCGTTGAAGAACGCCATTGCCAATATTTTAGCGAATGCCGCACAGGACCCGGCTTTTGCCGCAGAGGCGATTTTTTTGCCAGGCGAGTCTCTGTTGGCAGACGAGATGAGTGTGGTGGACCCTGATGCCATTCATGCCGTGCGCAATGCCGCCCGCGCCGCACTTGGTACGGCGCTGCGGCCAGCGTTTTCAAATGCGATACGGGAATTTGGCAACTGCGCGCCGCATGATTTATCCGGCTATGCCATGGGCTGCCGGGCGGTGAAAAATGCCGCCATTGGGTATTTGGCAGCCGCCGGTGACAATGAATATGCCATCGCACAGTTTGCCGCCAACGCCAATATGACCGACACCTTGGCCGCTTTGGCCATTCTGGTGGAAACGCCGGACACCAACCGGGATAACGCGTTGAATGAGTTTTATGGGCGCTGGAACACCAACCCGCTGGTGCTGGATAAATGGTTTGCCGTGCAGGCGCGTGCCGGTACGCCTGATACTTTGGCGCGGGTGCAGTATTTAACCAAGCATGCTGATTTTGACTTGAAAAATCCGAACCGGGTGCGGGCCTTGATTGGGGCGTTTGCCGGTAACCAGGCGCGGTTTCATGAAAAATCCGGGGCTGGTTATGCGTTGCTGGCTGATACGATCATCGCGCTAGACTCTAAGAATCCGCAAATTGCGGCACGGCTTTGCACGGTGCTGGGCTCCTGGCGGCGTTTTGATACGCAACGGCAGGATTTGATGCGCGCGACGTTGGAGCGTATTCTCGCGGTGGAATCCCTCAGTCACAACAGCTACGAAATGGCTTCCAAGGCTTTGGCCTAACATAAGGATATGTCTGCATGATCGAACTTTCATACTGGACCACGCCAAACGGCCACAAGATTACGATTTTTCTGGAGGAAGCGCAGGTTCCGTACCAGATTATTCCGGTTGATATTTCCAAGGGCGAACAATTTGCCCCAGGATTTTTGAAGATTGCGCCGAATAATCGGATTCCCGCCATTTTGGACACCGCACCTGCTGATGGCGGTGCGCCGATTGGCGTTTTTGAATCCGGCGCCATATTGCAATATCTAGCCGAGAAGACGGCCAAGTTTTTACCAGCGGATGTTCGTGGCCGCAATGAGGTGATGCAATGGCTGTTCTGGCAAATGGCCGGGTTGGGGCCGATGGCCGGGCAGAATCATCATTTCGGGCTGTATGCGCCAGAAAAATTGCCCTACGCGATTGAGCGCTATGTAAAAGAGACCAACCGGCTGTATGGCGTGTTGAACAAACGGCTGGCTGACAGAGAATTTCTGGCCGGAGCCTATTCGATTGCTGACATGGCAAGTTACCCATGGATTGTGCCATATGAGCGCCAGCAGCAGAATATTGATGATTTTCCGCATTTGAAGCGCTGGTTCCTGGCGATTGCTGAGCGCCCGGCGGTGGTGCGGGCGTATGAGATTGCCAAAGAGATTAACGCCAGCCCCACAGTCACGCCGGAATCACGCGCGCATTTGTTTGGCCAGGTGGCACGATGAGCACCGTGCGCAAGCTCTATGACCTTGCAGCCGCGAATACGGCGCTGCGATTCAGCCCCTATTGCTGGCGGATCAAGCTGGCGATGGCGCATAAAAATCTTAGCTTCGAGACAATCCCCTGGCATTTCACCGACAAGGATGAGGTAGCGTTCGCAGGGGCCAGCAAGGTTCCCATTTTAATCGACGGTGAGACAATCATCCACGATAGCCAGTCGATCGCGGAATATCTCGAAGTGACCTACCCGAACGGCCCGACCTTGTTTAACGATCCGGCGACGCGAGCTTTGACAAAGTTTGTTAAGAATTGGACAGAAGTGACTTTGCATCCGGCGATCGCCCGGCTGGTGCTGCCCAATATTCACGCCATCATCGCGCCGAAGGACCAAGAGTATTTTCGCCGTACCCGCGAGGCTTTTTATGGCGAAACCTTGGAGGTGATGACGGGCAAGCATGAGCAATATCTGCCGGCGTTTCAGGCCGCCTTAGTGCCAATCCGAAACACGTTGAAGGCACAGCAATTCCTGGCCGGTTCAGGGCCAACCTATGCCGACCATATTGTGTTTGGGGCATTGCAATGGGCTAAACTAACCAGCACGGTGCCACTTTTGGAAGCTGATGATCCGATTGCGTTGTGGATGCACGCTTTGCTGGAAGGCTATGGGCTGGCCGGTTAGCATCTGGCCGGTTAGCGCAAATACATTACCCGCACCACCACAAACCATGGTGGCCCTATTAACCCGCTATCGCTGGCTGGCACGTGGGTCATTGTCACGGCGTCATCTACATTGCCGCCGATGACACTGATTTGGTGAGCGGCACCCGCCACCACAATGGCGCAATGGGCCGGGAATATGTCGGGCGTAGGAAGGTCAGCAAAGGTGAGGCCGCGGGCGTGGCCACGGCCTGAACAGACCAAATCCCCCAGGCGGGGGGCATAGGT
>JAQNCT010000079.1 GCA_029077825.1 Acidocella sp.
TTCGGTAGACTCCTCACCCACCCATCTGGCCGGCGCGTTGGGCCGCCCAGCTTGGGTGATGCTGCCGTTTGTGCCGGACTGGCGCTGGCTGACCAACCGCGGCGACACACCCTGGTATCCACAACACCGCATCTTCCGCCAGCCCAAGCGGGGCGACTGGCCCGGGCTGCTTAATAACGTCGCTGAGGCTCTCAAGGGATTTGTAAAACAGCCGCGCCAGACATGATCATATCCCGCTTACGCAAACGCGTAGCTATCCATCCGCAAAAACCCGAACTCGACCGATTGATGCAGCCTTGTGGTGTTTGCCGTCACCCCCGCCGCACCCAAGGCAACGTAAAGCGGCAACAAATGTTCCTCGGTGGGATGCTCATCAGCCGCATGAGGTGCCAGCTTTCGGTAATCGACCAAAGCCGCCATGTCATGCGCCCGCAGCTTCTCATCCATCCAGTCCGAGAACGCCGTCACATCCGGGGTTTCTGGCGCATCTAACGCCGTTCTGCCGGGCCGGAACCGCCGGAGATCATGGGTGAAACTGCCGCTGCCCAGAATCAACACCCCTTGTTCACGCAAAACCGCCAGCGCTTCACCCAGCCGGTAATGATACCGCGGCCCTAACGCTGTCTGAACCGATAATTGCAACACCGGATTTTCAGCCGCCGGATAGGCCAGCAACAGCGGCAGCCAAGCGCCGTGGTCTAGCCCGCGGGCGGTATCCAGACCTGGCATATAGCCGGCAGTTTGCAAGAGCTTAGCAATATCGGCAGCCAGCGCGGGCGCCCCCGGCGCGTTGTAATGCAACTGGTAAAGTTGCTGAGGAAACCCATAAAAATCATGAATCGTGGCGTTCTGGGCTACGGCATTGAGCATCGGCGCGCTGGTTTCCCAATGCGCCGACACCACCAGTATCGCCTTCGGCCGCTCTGGCACAAAGGTGGCCAGTCCGGCCAGAAAATCCCGCGCCGGGGTATCCATTACGGCGGTCATCGGTGAGCCGTGGCTCAGGAACATCGTAGGTTGCATGGCACTCGCTCCGGCTGCTAAGCGACACATAGGTTGCGGCAACGGTAGTGTGAAACGAAAAACCCGCATAACCGCGTTGCGGGGACGTGGCATGGCAGGCTGAACCCCCTGGTAAACTGTGCCGGAGTGGCGTTTGATACCAATGCAGTCTAGCTGCTGGAGAGGCCGATGCGTGAAGACGAGATAAAGAAGCTACTACTGAACCTGAACGCCAGCCAGGACAGTATTGAGGCCTCGGCCCTGGTTTCATCCGACGGGCTGATCATCGCTTCGGCGCTGGCACCTGGGCTTGATGAAGATCACCTCGGCGCTCTGGCCACGGCGGTATTGTCGCTTGGCGACAACACAGCCGCCGCGCTGGCCTGCGGGGCAATGGAACAGGTGATGATCAGCGGCGCTGACCGCCATCTACTGATCCTGCAAGCCGGGCCGGAAGCTGTGCTGTGCGCGATTGCCAGGCCGGGGGTGAAACTTGGCCCGCTGTTGCTGGATGCCAGCTACGCCGCCAGTGTTATTTTACCAAATGCTGGCAACCAAGGCAGCATATTAAACGACCCGAGCTTGGAGACGTTGCGCTTTGACGGCGGATTGGGGCCAGAAGATGAAACGATCATGGCCACGATTCAAACCATCGTGATAGACCTACTGCCCGCGCTGACCACGCTATTCTATGATGTCATCAGCACAGAGCCACGCGCGCTGCAGGCACTCACCAGCCCGATCGCTAATGCGCAGGCGATTCATCTGGCCTGGCTGCAGCAGGTGTTCAACGGTAATTACGGTCCCGGCTTTATGCAGCGTCAGCGCGATATGCTGGAGTTCAAAAACCTCAAAAGCCTGCCAACGGTTTTCGTGGCCACCAGCATTGCCTTCCTGCGCGCAGCAATGGCGCCGATGGTGGTTGCAAAGGCTCCTGGGCAGCCGGAAGCACCTGCCATCACTGCAACCATATTGCGGTTGCTTGACCTCTGTCAGTATCTGACGGACCCGAAATACGCCGAACTTTTCTCACCCTTCGAGCAGGTCAAGAAGCAGAACGCCTGGCAGCAACTGGCCCGGCGGACCAAGGAGAGCACGCCGCTGTAACCATAAAGCTCTAGCCTGTCAGCGCCAAACCCTTACCGACTGTTTGCAGACGCGTAAGTAATGCCGGGCTGATCCCCAGATTATCCATCAACACTTCAGCGTATTTACGGTCAATCAGATACTGACAAAGGTCAAGCAACCGTAGCAGCGAGGCGGTGGCCAGCATGGCTTGTTTTGAATCAGGAATGTTAACCGCCAGGACCGGTGGTAAAGCGCCGCGCAAAAACGCCATGCTGGCGGCCACAAACAACGGCGGCACCCGCACCCGCACATGGGTTTCGCCAATCTTCTCTTGTCGCTTAATGAAATCAACCCCGTAATCACCGGCAAACAGACTTTCCAGCCAGACAATATGAGTCCTCTTGAGCTGGTCGACACGCCCATTGATATAAGGCTTGATTTCGGCCTCGTCTCCCAGAACTTCGTAGAAACGATCTGTCAGCCACGGAATCAGCGGGAGAATATGGCCGCGCACCGCCGCCAGAACGATCTGATCTTCGCGGCTTAGCCCCGCCACATGGCAGAAAAGTTCGAGATTCCGGTCGCTATAATGCAGCTCCATATGATTTGCCTCCTTATATGTTAGCCGGTGACTAAAGCAGGCTGGTTACGGCCTGGGCCGCATATTTGGCATCCAAAAACAACAGCCCCAGCTTAGCGGTTTTGTTAGCGATGGTGCAGAGAACTGCATCCAGCCCGGCATGGATGATCAGGATATGACCATGCGAACCGGTTATCAGCACTTGCTCCAGCGTGCCGCAGGCAAGTTCCGCAGCGGTTCGGTCGCCAAGCGATAGCATCGCCGCCACCATGGCACTGACCCGGTCTTCATCCATCATCTCCGGCAGCACCGAGGACAGGATCAGACCATCGGTCGAGATCAGCGCTGCGGCTTCAATACTGGCGGACCGTCCCTTAAGGTCACTCAAAACGGTCTTTATTTGATCTTCACGCATGGGCACCTCGAGCTGTTGGCCTGAATATTATCCGGGTTATCAAATTCACAGTCAGACCACCGCAGCGTCACCCATTGCCAACCACCACGCCATCGGCCCGCAAATCATGCATTTCGCACAACCGCATACACCAAAGCGGAAACTAGCTCCAAACAAGGCAAACATTACAATAGCCACGCTAGCTGACATAGTAAAATCAACTGGCATAGTGCTATCTAAGGGGGCGGGATCAGTATCGGAAATGATATAGGTCAAATCAAATACGAACGGTGGAAAGCCCCCGATCGCTGTTGGCAGCTTTATCTAAAAATCAGATTTTTGAATGGTCCTGATTTTACTTAAATCAGCCGTGAGTTATTGAAATGTAAGGCTGGCGGAGGGGATGGGATTCGAACCCACGTAAGGACTTGACATCCTTAAACGGTTTAGCAAACCGCCGCCTTCAGCCTCTCGGCCACCCCTCCGCAATCGCATTCCCCAATGGGCCGACGCCACTGCGTTTTAGGCGGCGGCGCTTTCGCCGTAAAGCCCTAGAGAGGTATTGGTTGTCCTCTTAAGGATATTTTTGGACGATTTCCGCTAACCAATTGAATTTAATCAATTTAAATGAATATCCGCAAAAATTATGCTGCATTGCAAAACTTATGTTGCGTTGCACCCAAATATGTATTAACCATATCTACACAGAGTGAGTTTACTCCTCTGTTTTCTTGGACGTTTCCTCCCTAAACTTGGCGGCACTTCGGTGCCGCCTTTTTTTTCGCAAAATCACTCGGCCGCCGAGGCTAGCGGCGCATCACGTAACGGCAGCAGCGCGGCCGCGTTTGCCGCCAGGGCGGCAATCAGCTCATGGAAAATGCCAGCCAGCCGCTCAAACCCCTCGGATTTCACAAATTGCGCCTCGTGCATGTATAAAGCGCGGGAAACCTCAATTTGCAGAACATGCACGCCCTCACGCGGGCGGCCGTAAAAGCGGGTGATATAGCCGCCGGCGTAGGGGTCATTGCGGCGCACCCGCAACCCAAGACCCGCCAATTTTGCCTCAACAAAGCCGGTCATGGGTGCTGCACAACTGGTGCCATGCACATCGCCCAGCACAATCTCTGCCAGCCGGCTGACGGGGCGGTGCGACGGCATGGTTGGCATGGAATGGCAATCAACCAGCAGGCACACGCCAAAACGCTGGATAGTGGCGGCAATCAGCCGTTGCACCTCCGCGTGGTAAGGCTGCCAGCAAGTGGCGATTCGCGCCTGCGCTTCGGCGAATTTCAGCTTGCGGCGGTAAATCGGCTCACCAGTGCCTACAATCCGCGCAATCGTCCCCAACCCGGCGCTAACCCGTGGACTCGCGGCGTTCACAAAATCGGGCAGAATATCCTCAAACATTGCAGGGTCCAGCTCCCAGGCTTCGCGATTCACATCGCAATAAGCCCGGGGAAAATTCGCGGTCAGCAGCGGCACGCCCAAGCTGGGAGCTGAGGCAACCAGATCATCGACAAAGCTATCTTCGCTTCGGCGGATCGCAGTGGCATCCAGGCGCGAGGCAGCCAGGAACGCCGGCGGGTAAAATCGCCCGGAGTGCGGCGAAGTCAGCAGCACCGGCGCTTTCTGCACCAGCGGCACCACTGACCGATAAGGGGCGTTTAAAAAATCCATCAGCGCCATTCAACCAGTAGTGGCCGCTGATTGAAAGAGAATTCCCGTGATATTACGCCGGGTTTATGATTGTCTCATCTGGCCCAATGCCATCCGTACCCGCACCATAAGCCGCTGCACCCGGTGGCGTGCGAAAATCAGCAGCACCGCGCAGAATGTCAGCCCAGAAACCGCCACCGAGACCGCCAGCTGGGCCAACAGGTCTAGCTGCGGCAAATCCTCCAGCACCAGCCAGGCCGCCAGGCGGGCAACTGCCAAGGCGCAGGCGGGCAATAGCAGCAACCGGATCAACGGCAGGACCGGACGGCCCAACCCGATTTTCATGGCCGGAATGAACAGCGCAATTGAAAGCAGGCCGCGCAACGTTAAGGCCCAGGCCAGCGCAATCAACCCGTAGGAAGACGCAAACCACGCCACCAGCACAACCGTTGCCACGTTGATCAACGATAATAGCGAAACCATATGCACCTTGTCCGCGGCGGTCAGCACCGGATTGATCAGGCTATACAAAGACGATACCGGCACCATCAAACTCATGATAGCAAACACCGGCACTGCCGCCGCCCAACCCTGGCCGAACATCAGCAGCACCACCTGCTTGGCCGACGCACCCGCCACGGCGGCGGCGAAAAATATCACCATCGCCACCGCATCGATCATCAGCATCGCGGCATCAAAGCGCCGCGCCGGGTCATCACGCACCGCCACAAAAACTGGCAAAAATACATTGCGCGCCGGGGCAAAGGCAATTTCCTGTATCACCTCAACCAACCGCTGCGCGATCCGAAAGCGCCCAACGTCAGCCACCGAGACATGCAGGCCCACCACCATCACGTAAGCAGAATACGAGACATAATCCACCAGAGAGGTCTGCATCAGCGGCAGTGAAAATTGCAACGAACGGCGCAGTACCGCCCAGCTTGGCGGCCGCGGTGGCAGCCAGCGGGCAGTGCTGCACACGCACGCCACATAGAACATAACAGCGACGACACGCTGATAAATCAGCGCATCCACGCCACGGCCAGCGAAGGCAAACGGCAGCGCCACCAGCCCACCTGTTACCGTGCTGCCAAAGGCAATCAGCCCCAGCGAACGAAATTTGAAATTCGAGGCCAGCCTAGCGGCAGGCACCACCAGAAAACTGGTGAGAAGAACATTCAGCGCCAAAAACCGCAGCACCAGCGCCAAAACCGGCTGGCCATACAACCGGCCAAACGCCGGCGCACTGACCAACAAAAACACCACGAACACCACCGAAGCCAAAAACTGCGACCAGAACGCCCCGGCCTCAATTTGCTTATCGCCCGGAGCTGCCTGCACCTGTTCGCCAGCGCCACCGACCGAAAGCATCCGCACCAGATCAGAAATCGCCGAACCAATGGCCACCACACCAACGCTCGACGCCGGAATATAGCGCAACAGAATGCCCAGAATGATAAAACCAAAGCCGCGCTCAAACAGCACGGTGGCAAAATTCCAAACCGTTCCCCGCGCAGCACCCCTGGCCAAACTCATCTAACCGCACCTCTGTTATTAAACTTATACCAGCCATTTTTGAGAGGTAAGGCTGACGGGCAAATTTTTAGGTTTGTTAGCGCCGGGCTGGTTGCCCTTTGCAGCCTTCATCAAACAGCCGCATTACGCCCGAACTGCCTGCCAAATAAAAACGGCGCCCCGAAGGACGCCGTTTTTATTGTGTTCCTGCAAAGAGTGATTTACGCGCTCTTTGCCATGATCTCGTCAGCGATGTTGCGCGGGACGGGGTCATAATGGTGGAACTGCATGGTGAAGGACGCGCGGCCCTTGGTCATGCTGCGCAGATGCGAGATGTAGCCGAACATCTCTTTCAGCGGCACGTGAGCACGCACGATGATGGTGGAGCCTGAGGATTCCTGGCTTTGGATCATGCCACGGCGGCGGTTCAAGTCACCCACCACGTCGCCCACATGGTCCTGCGGGGTGGTGATTTCGACATCCATGATCGGCTCAAGAATGATCGGGCTGGCTTTTTTCATACCTTCACGGAAGCAGGCCTTGGCGGCGATTTCGAACGCCAAAGCACTGGAGTCCACGTCGTGGTACTTGCCGTCAATCAGCGTGTATTTAAAGTCAACGGTCGGGAAGCCCGCCAGCACGCCGGTATCGGCCTGGTTGCGAATGCCCTTTTCAACAGCTGGGATATATTCCTTGGGCACGGTACCGCCCACAACCTTATTCTCGAATAGCACGCCTTGGTTACGTTCCTGCGGCTCAAAAATAATCTTCACCTCAGCGTACTGGCCCGACCCACCGGATTGCTTTTTGTGGGTATAGGTTTCGGTATGTGCCTTCGCGATGGTTTCACGATACGCCACCTGCGGTGCACCGATATTGGCGTCCACGCCGTATTCGCGCTTCAGACGGTCAATGATGATTTCCAGATGCAGCTCACCCATGCCAGATAAAATGGTCTGGCCGGTTTCCTGGTCGGTTTTTAAACGCAAAGACGGGTCTTCGCCGGCCAGTTTTTGCAGGCCGAGCGTCATTTTCTCAACGCCTTCCTTGGTCTTCGGCTCAACCGAAATATCGATCACGGGAACCGGAAACGCCATGCGCTCCAGCACCACCGGGTCATCAGCTGAGGCCAAAGTATCGCCAGTGCCAGTATCTTTCAGGCCCACGAAGGCTGCGATATCACCAGCGTGGACTTCCTTGATTTCCGCGCGCTTATCGGCGTGCATTTGGAACATGCGGCCAATACGCTCTTTATGG